>CAXNND010000320.1:0-3421 GCA_964203105.1 Desulfamplus sp. | reverse complement strand
AACTGACCCTGCTGGCACTGCTTCCGATGCCATTTATTGCCCTGTTCACAAAAATATTCAGTAAAAAGCTCTTTGAGGCATATATGGATGTCCAGGCAGGATTTTCCGGTCTTATGGAGTCAACACGGGAACGATTTGCAGGCATCCGTATTATCAAGGCTTTTAACCGTGAAGGGCTTGAACTGGCAGCAATAAAAAAAGAGTCAGAGATGTTTGTCAAAAAAAACATGGATTTAGTGAGGCTTAGAGGTGTGATTTTTCCGTTGGTTATCTTTCTAACCCAGATAAGCCTTGCCATCATCCTTGGGGTTGGGGGCAGAAAGGTCATCCAGACCCAGATTTCTCCTGGCGATTTTGTGGCATTTATAAGCTATCTTGGACTTCTCACATGGCCTGTTATGGCTGTTGGGTGGGTGACAAACATGATTCAGCGTGGAGCAGCATCCATTGGTCGTATCAATGCAATACTTGATATCAAGGGGGAGGCAGGAATTGAGGTTTCAGAGAAGAAGGATATGGAAAATATTTCGGCTAACCCCTTACCTGACAAGGAAGAAATATCCATAAACGGGGAGATTGAATCTAACCGAGTATCCTTTTCATATCCGGCAAGGAAGATTGAAAACAGCAAAGATGTTTCAGTTATCAATAATACCCGGGTTGAAGTTCTCAAAGAGGTGAGTTTCAGACTTAAACATGGAAACATGCTCGGAATCGCAGGTCATCCAGGCAGTGGGAAAAGTACTCTCCTGAGTCTTATTACACGTATATATGAGCCTGATAGTGGCTCAATAAAAATTGACCGTAGAGAAATATGCAATATTCCGATTCAGAGACTCAGGGGTGCAATATCATTTATGCCACAGGAACCTTTTCTCTTTTCAGGCACAATAGAGGAGAACCTTCTTTTTGGTGACCCTGAAGCTGATTCAGACCAGATTGCAAAAGTGGTTGCAATGGCTCAACTCACAGAGACAATTGGATCTTTTCCCAAAGGTATTGGTACCATAATCGGAGAGAAGGGGGTGATGCTCTCAGGTGGACAGAAACAGCGTATTGCCCTTGCCAGAGCCTTTCTTAAATCATCTCCAATTTTGATTCTTGACGATCCTGTAAGTCAGGTTGATATGGAGACGGCATCAAATATCATAAAAATAATTGAATCATTTGCAGGTAAAAAAACCATTATTGTTGTGTCACACAGGTTTTCAGTTTTTAGAAAAGCAGACCATGTTATTGTGCTTGATAAAGGAGAGATTCTTGAACAGGGAACCCATCTGGAGCTGATTGGCAAAAACGGCTATTATACACGGGCATGGCGGATGCAGGAGAATGAGGATGATCTTCTGGAATTTAAAACAGAAACAGATATTACAGAGGGTGGTGTGACACAAACAGATGATAATAGAACCCAAATCGAAGAAAGTATAACACATGGCATGGAAGAGGTCAGTATATGAAAGGTGGTCTTGGAGGGTATCAGGAACAGGAGGATGAGCTTAAGAAACAGAGAGATTTCAAGCTGTTAAAACGATTTGTACCTCTGATTAAACAGAACCGGAAAGTCATTGTCATATCCATTACGCTCATGATATTGCTATCCTTGGCAGAGCTTGCAGTACCCTTTATCACCAGAACCGCTGTTGACAGGTATATTCTGCCAGGGCTGGCAAAGGGCGTTGGAGAAGCTCAAAAAGCCGATTATCTATTTAACGCTGCAATGTCAGGATTAGCCCTTCTTCTACTTGCATTTGTTCTGTTTGTCCTCAATTTTTTTCAGACTTTTGTCATGGAGTATGCAGGACAACTGATGATGCACGATATGCGTATGCAAATATTTGAACGTATCCAGAATCTGCCGGTCTCATACTTTTCAAAAAATACTGTGGGCAGGCTCTCAACCAGAGTGACTAATGATATACAAAACATGCAGGAATTTTTTACATCTGTAATGACCTTTGTTATCAAGGATGCTTTCCTTCTGTTGTCAATTTTGGTTGTACTGGTATTTATGGACATCAGGCTCTCCCTTATCATGTTTTTTATCATCCCTTTTGTTGTATTTTCCACATGGCTCTTTTCCGAGAAATCCCGTGAAATATACAGACGGCTACGTTCCAATACAGCAGAGATCAACTCCATGTTTTCAGAGTGTATTGGTGGAATAAAAGTCATCAAGATTTTTACCAGACAAAAAAAAGTTGCGGCAGATTTTGAGGTCCTGAACCATAGAAATTATGTTGCAGGTATGGAACAGTTGACAGTGTTTGGAATTTTCATGCCCATCATTGATCTTTTCAGCTCTGTTGCAATGGCGGCTGTGATTTTTTACGGTGGAGGCATGGTGGTATCTGATAGTTTGACCCTTGGGACTCTTGTGGCATTCATATCATACACCAAGATGTTTTTCCGTCCGGTAAGAGACCTCTCGGAAAAACATAACATTCTCCAAAATGCCCTTGCATCAGGAGAAAGACTTATCCAAATTTTAGATACTGATGAGGAGCAGAAAGGGGGAACAGAAACACTTGACCCCATTGATTGCCTTGAATTTAAAAAGGTCTGTTTCCAGTATGAAACAGGCGTGGATAATGAGGTGATAAGAGATGTCTCATTCAGGGTAAACCGGGGAGAATCGCTTGCAATACTTGGCTCAACAGGTTCAGGCAAGACTTCGCTTATGAATCTGATTGTGAGGTTTTACCAGCATGGAAGTGGTGATATTCTGATTAATGGCAAGAATATTGAGCACTATTCAACCCATGCCGTGAGATCAAAAGTGGCTATTGTCACTCAGGATCCATATCTTTTCTCAGGAACCATCAGGGAGAACATAACTCCACCGGATATTCTCCTGACAGATGATAAAATAGATGAAATACTTGAACTGTCATATTTAAATTCAGTGGTTGACCATCTGTCAAACGGAGTTGATACAGTGATCTCCGAGGGAGGGAGTTCCCTTTCAAGTGGTGAGCGGCAGTTGATATCCATTGCAAGAGCATTTGCCCATCAGCCGGATCTGATAATATTTGATGAGGCAACTTCATACGTTGATACAGAATCTGAAGAGAAAATCAGGATTGCCACGGCAAAGCTGCGTGAGAACCGCACATCAATAACCATTGCCCACAGGTTACGATCCGCCATAACTTCGGATAATATCATTGTCCTAAAAGATGGAGGAATCATCGAATCCGGCAACCACGAAACCCTTATGAATCTGAAGGGGTTTTACTTTAAACTCCATTCTGTAAAATAGCCCTGCTCAATGGCGATTTTATAGATAGAAGATTAAGCATTGAAGAGCTACTTATGATGAAAAGTCCCGCAGCCTAAATGCTTGGAGCAGTGCCAAAATTTATTGTCCAAGTGTTCCTATCCACTGCCAAATCGTGTCTGCAAAAATTTGATGGGTTTT
>CAXNND010000319.1:0-3441 GCA_964203105.1 Desulfamplus sp. | reverse complement strand
AAAAAAGAAAGTGACAGATCCTCTTTTAGACAGGGTTCCGCCTAATGACATTTACGCAGAAGAATCCCTGCTCAGTGCCATATTGATCGACAATGATAATATATTCAGTGTTCTTGAGATTCTAAAACCCGAGGATTTCTATAAAAAAGCACATGAAAAGATATTCAGGGCTGTGATGGAGCTTTTTGCTAAAGAGCATCCCGCAGATCTTGTCACTGTTGCAACACGTCTAAGGGAGAAGGATGAGCTTGAGGATATTGGCGGTGCCGCCTTTCTTGCATCCATTGCCGACGCTGCACCTATGGCTGTAAATGCTGTTCATTATGCACGGATTATCAAGGGTAAATCTACGCTACGTGCACTTATCCACAGCTCTATGGAGATGATAGAGAGGTGCATGAAGGACAGGGGAGACTTTGCAGATATAATTGATTTTGCCCAACATTCTGTTTTCAAAATATCTGAATTAAAATCTGTCTCCTCTTTTACATGCATCTCTGAGCTGATAAATATAAACCTGAAAAAAATTGAACACAGCAGAGAGATTCAGGGGTTCTCCTCTGGTCTCACCACTGGTTACCGATCGTTAGATATGATAACATCAGGACTTCAGAAATCGGATCTTATTATTATTGCTGCAAGACCAAGTATGGGAAAAACAGCTTTTGCCCTGAATATTGCCCGTAATGTTGCCCTTAAGGAGTCTGTTACTGTTGCTGTTTTCTCTCTTGAAATGTCCAAGGAGCAACTCTCCATGCGTCTTTTAACCTCAGAGGCAAAAATAGACTCAAAAAGGCTCAGGGGTGGTTTTATAAACGACGACGATCTCAATAATGTGACCCATTCTGCCTCGATATTAAATGATCTTTCTATTTTTATTGACGATACAGCCAATATTACAGCTATGGAGATCAGAGCCAAAAGTCGTAGGCTTAAAATGGACAAGGGGTTGGGACTTGTCATCATAGATTACCTACAGTTGATGAAAGCCCCTTTTCACTCCGAGAGGCGGGACCTTGAGATTGCAGAGATATCAAGGTCGCTGAAAGGGCTTGCAAAGGAGCTTGATATTCCTGTTATTGCCCTTTCACAGCTTAACCGTATGGTTGAGCAGCGTGCAGAAAAACGTCCTCTGCTGTCAGATCTCAGAGAGTCGGGTGCTCTGGAACAGGATGCTGATATTGTTGCCTTCATATACAGGGATGAGGTGTATAATAAAGAGGAAAACAATCCCAACAGAGGCAAGGCAGAGATAATTGTTGCCAAAAACAGGAACGGCTCGATTGGAACAGCCACAATGTCATTTTTGGGAGCCTTTACACGATTTGAAGAGTTGGCAGATGATTCGTATCACTCATATCAATCCTATGAATAAAATTATAAAAGCGACTTAATGAAAAAAAATATTGAAAACACTGCCGGACTTAAGGCGACCCAGATAAGAGAGCTTGAAAACCTTTACCTCTATCGTACACCATCTGAAGAGCTTGTTTCAGAGGCACAGGTTGAGGCTCTTGTCTCAATTTCCCATGACATCAGGCGTCAGGTGGCTCTTCTGATTAACAGGGATGGCAAGACCATCTATGTTATTGTCGGAGATGCACAGGGAATTGTAATACCTGAGACACCTGGATACAGTGCACGCCCGGGTCAGCTCAAAGGTTTACGATGCGTCCATACTCACCTTAACAGGGAATCTCTTTCAAGGGATGATCTCACCGACCTTGCACTGCTAAGGTTAGATTTTATGGCAGCAGTCACAATGGCTGACGATGGTTCGGTGGAGAGGATTTATCCTGCCCATATTCTCCCTTCAGAGGATGGCGAACCCTATGAGGTTATGCCCCCTATTTCTATTGATTCTCTATCAATGGATTGTACAGTGATGATTCTTGCCCTTGAATCAGAACTTGCAAGCAACAACTCGCTCTACAGGGCAGAGGCAGGTGAAGAGAAGGCACTCTTAATTCATGTTGCAACAGATGCAAAGAGAGCTGCGGAAAATATCAACACAGGGGGGAGTATGATATCCGGCACAGACGGAAACGCTCTTAATCTCAATATAAATTGCAGGACAGATATAGCAGATTCAAGAGCCTCACTGGATGAACTTGAGGAGCTTTGCCGGACAAGCAATATTAAGGTTATTGGGACGGCGATACAGAGACGGAAGATGATTGACCCCAAATTTGTTGTTGGCAAGGGTAAACTTGCTGATCTGACAATTCATGCCATTCAGAAATATGCCACAATGATGATATTTGACACAGAACTCACCCCTGCCCAGATACGATCTATAACAGATTTTGTTGAAATGAAGGTCATCGACAGAACCCAGCTCATACTTGACATATTTGCCAGACGGGCTAAAAGCCGTGAAGGAAAACTTCAGGTTGAGCTTGCCCAGCTCAAATATCTTATGCCGCGACTCATCACAAAAAACACTGCCATGTCAAGGCTCACCGGAGGGATAGGGGGCAGAGGACCTGGCGAGACAAAACTTGAGATAAATCGCAGAAGAGTTCGTGAAAAGATAACTCTTCTTGGCAAGGAGATAGAGCAGATAAGAAAGCAAAGAAACCAGCAGAGGGCAAAAAGAAATCGTAAACAGGTGCCTGTTATCTCGATTGTGGGTTATACAAATGCCGGAAAATCAACTCTGCTCAACACCCTTACCAAAAGTAAGATTACAGCAGAGGACAAGCTCTTTGCAACTCTTGATCCATCAAGCAGAAGGCTTCGGTTTCCTCGGGACATTGAGGTGATAATTACAGATACAGTTGGATTTATCCAGAATCTTCCAGGTGAACTGATGGAGGCGTTTCATGCGACCCTTGAGGAGCTTGAAGATGCAGATATTCTGCTGCATGTTGTTGATATCAGCAACCCTCGGTATAGCCAGCAGATGCAATCTGTTGACAAAATCATTCAAAAACTTGAACTTGATGCAATACCTGTCATCTATGTTTTTAACAAGCAGGATAAAATAGATATCAGCATCTTTGATAACCCGTGGCTTCTAAATCAGGGGATACTAATCTCTGCAACCAATCAGGAGACACTCAAGCCTTTAGTCAGCCGTCTTGAGGAGATGGTAATCAGCCAACAAAAGAGATACTGAAACAGACGTGGATTATCATCCTCACACTTTTGATCATCCACTGTTGTCCACAAAAAAATCATTCACAAAACCCTGGGATTTCAGCTTGTTGCCATACTCTCTGGCACTCTCCTTTGTCTCATATTTTCCAACCCTGATAAGATACCATATTTTTCCGCCACCCTCCACTGATGCAATAGTACCTTGGTCAACGCCTCTCTTTTCAAGATTCTCAAGATACTGTTCAGCATGAGATTTTATAAGATATGCTGCTACCTGAATGGTAAACTTTTTTTGGGGAACAACATGACTCTCCACATCTTCGGTTACAGTTTTTGGGG
>CAXNND010000318.1:0-3474 GCA_964203105.1 Desulfamplus sp. | reverse complement strand
TGGATTTGAGATGCTCCATTATCTCTGTAAATGCCCTTTTGGTTCCACTGTCGGTCTCCTGCCAATTTTCAATGAATTTTTTCAGAACTTCCATGATTTTACCTCATTCCGATATGTGTTTTATAATGTGCCCAAGTTCCGGGAAAATCAGGTTGTTGCATGCCAGTTTACACGCATTAAGGCTTCCTGGCATACAGAACACAACACTCTTCCCGATTATACCTGCTGTAGCTCTTGACATTATGGCTGCAGAATCAATCTCTTCAAAACTCAACTGGGCAAAAAGAACCCCAAATGCCGTCAGTGTCTTGTCAAACATCGGTGATACAGCCTCAATAGTTACATCTTTGGGGCTGATACCTGTTCCACCGGACATAAGTATTGCATGGGGAGATATCTTTTCAACCACATGCTGAAGCATTGATTGAATGGCATCTATCTCATCTGTCACCACATGGTGCACAACGGTCTCATGCCCCTCTTTTTTAACCTGCTGCTTGATCCACGCCCCGCTTTTGTCTTCGGCGATTCCTCGTGTTGTAGATACAGAAATCACGGCTATTTTAAGATTAGCCGGTGTTTGCTGTTTATGTGGAAGTAATCCCATTATTCAATCTTCCTGTTCAATAAAAACGCTGTCCTTGCCATCACACTCAACCAGCGAGACATTTACCGTCTCAGCGTGCCGTGTGTCCACGCAGACCCCCTTGTAGTCTGCCTGAATTGGAAGCTCTCTGTGACCTCTGTCAACCAGAACAGCAAGTTCAATAATTGAGGGTCTGCCAAAATCCATCAGAGCCTCGATTGCAGCCCTGATAGTCCGACCTGTAAATAGTACATCATCAACAAGAATAATTTTCTTGTTATCCACCGAGAACGATATTTTGGATGGACGTACAATCGGCTGATGGCTTATTCTTGTCCAGTCATCTCTATAAAGGTTTATATCCATTGCACCTACAGGGATGATCTCTCCCTCTATTTGTGCTATTTTCTTCTGAATTCTCTTGGCAATAAAGTCTCCACGGGTGAGTATGCCTGCCAAAGCAAGGTTTTTAGCCCCTTTGTGAGCCTCTATAATCTCATAGGACATTCTGGTAAGTGCCCTCTCCATATCTTCAGCATCGAAAATAATTTTGTGTTTCATTGTTTTTTTTTACTCCTTGAGGTTACAGCTTTCAAAACAAGCAGTCCTCTTGTATATTGATTTTATTAAAAACAGCTATCATTTTTTTTATCAATGGGCAATCCCTGTTTTGAAGTTTTATTTCAATAATAACTTTTTTCCTGAGAGATTGCACAAATGTTGATTTGGCAAAGTTTTTACTTGATTTTTTCCAGCTCTTCCTTATATCCATTGTCTGCATTTACTATAACTCGATGTTCAAGTTTTTAATTCTTGACTTTTTAAAATCACCAAATGACGGCGGTTTCAGTAAATTCCTGAAAAATTTTCAAGAAAAGAAGTAAGGTCAAAAATCTCTGGAAACCCTTGAAAAATGGCAATACTCAAAAATCAACTAAAAAAAACTTGAACATCGAGTATATATAGCCATAAAAAGAAAATAGTTCAACACTCAGTGACGTGTCCCCATATTTCTTTGTTCTTTGAAACCTAACTCGACTCCTCTTATGCCGGAGAACCACGCAATAGTTGCAATATTTTTTCAGCTAATCCCGCAAAAGGGTTTATTTTGCCAAATGAAATGAGCCATCGTCTTCCGCTCTTTATCAAACGGCCGGCCATATAAATCAAATCCTGCATGACGGTTCTCATTCGTCTTCGAGCAGTTGTTTTGCGACGGTTAGCCGGAATCCGGAATCCTGTCTGCTCTTCAATGCTTATCTGCCCAATGATACGGAGAATATTGTAAGCCAGAAGTCCTAAATGAAGAATCAGACTGTTGCTGGCAAAACGACCACTGGGGAGACGTTCCAATCCCAAATCACTTTTAATCTCCGAATGAAACTGCCACTGGTTCCATGATCGTGATAAAGGTTTATGACCTCTTGAGGCTTCATTGGTGGCAAAGTAGACCAATATGTCTCTACCTCCATTTTGGGGAAAAGCAAAACTTCTCCTTTTTCCTCATACCGCTCGGTCACTTCAAAAGTTATCGGGCGTGGCAATAATTGCCCATTGATACCAACTGTTGTCTGGCCTATCCAGACTGTTTTATGCTTGCTCTTACTACATGTTACGCCCTCAGTATTTTGAGCAAGAACTAACCATGCTGCAAGGGATTCTTTGCGTAAATTACGTTTGACTAAAAAATGGACTCTCCCCCATTTTTCGTCCGCCATAAAATTATCCTGACTGTCGTTTCCAGAGTCAAGGCGTATAAGCAGAGGCTCTTGCGTGATCTCCCGCACATAATTCAATGCTTGTTCAATGAATGCAGGGGTATTGTTCTGGCAATGCTGGCTACCTTCTCGAAGCTCAACATTGATAAGGTAACCTTCTGTGCCAAGATAGCCCAGCATCGGGGCATATCCGTCACAGCCTTTATATGTTTTGGAGACTCCTTCCTTTTGAGTTTTTGAGTTGTCAAAGGGACTGACATCCATATCTAATGGAATAAAGTCGCCGGCACTTGTCTTAATTGGTGACACAGCAGGTGCTTTTTCCCTGATCATTTCAGCACAAGCTTCTTTAATAATATTATTGGCAGATTCTCCAATCAGATCAATGCGTTGACGCAGTGTCGATTGCGAAGGACAATCGGAAATCCTTAAGGCTTGAGTAAAAAACCATTCGTCTTCCCTGAAGATTTCAATGGCACTGTAGTCTGGCTGCCAGCACAAATAAGACCTACCATGGAGGAAAGGATGTCTCCATGAGAAATATCCGGGTTTACGCAATGCACACGTGGAAGATTTTCCAGACGCCTCGTCAGCTGCATGGACTCAAGAAGAACTCCCACGGGAAGTAGGCCACTATGGCTTACAAGTTTCTCGTTTCCGTGTTTGATAGTGATAATGGGCTGCATTTGTTTGTCACCTCCGAAGTGAATAGTTTATGCTCCCATTTATATCATTTTTAGTTAGTTATTTAAAGTAGTTAATGATAATTTAAGCAGATTTTATGCCACGGATTCAGGACTTCTTTAAAGCATTTCGCTCTTAAATCTAAAATTTATCTATCTGCTTTAAAAACAGCGTTTAAAGAACTTCAAAAATTGAGGGCTATTTCTATTGCTGCGTAATATGACTTATTAAATGAGCTCAATAGAATACCGATTAGATCAATGGTAAAAAATTTATAAAGTGATGTTACGCACTTGGTTTTGTAACTACTTGATTTTATTAGAACTGTATTTGTGAATTGTACAATTGGCTTTCAATAAAATCAATAACATTACTAATGTTACGTACTAATATTAGTAACTTAAATTTTTAAAATTGTTCAGTCATGTTTAGTCACAAACAAGGCTTTATTCATATCAAGTATGATGTATTATTGTTCATATGATA
>CAXNND010000317.1:0-3490 GCA_964203105.1 Desulfamplus sp. | reverse complement strand
CTCTTTATCAAAATCCTTGATCTGCTCTTTTATAATCTGGCTTATCTCTTCAGCTCTTATTTCCATTAGACAATTTCACCCCTTTTTAATGATTCTCTCATATTGAACAGTTGAGTTTTTACGCTGCCGTCCAGCACAAGGTCTCCTATCTTTGTAATGATACCACCGATAAGAGCGGGATTCTGCTCCACATCTAAAATAATATCTTTACCGGTTCTCTTAGCAAGACCTTGTCTGATCTTTTCAGTTGCATCTGCTGACAAATGCGTAGCAGAAACCAGAGTTGCATGGACGACACCCTTTAACTCATCAGCAAGTTTTTTATAGAATTCACAGATTTCACGCAAAAATCCAATACGTCCCTTATCAAAAAGCAAAATCATAAAGGACTTGATGATGCGGGAAGAGTCGGTCTTTGCTATAACAGCAGCAAGAACCCTTCTTCTGTCATTTTTATCAAACAGCGGGTTCGTTATCGCCTTTTCAAGCTCTGTGCTGCCATCAAAAAGTTGGACAAAAGCATTAAGTTCCTCAGTGTACTGTTCAGCCTGACCATCCTCTTTACCAATAAGCATCAACGCTTTGGCATAACGCCTCGCAACAGCTAAATTTTTCATGATGCCACCACCTTATCCAGGTATTCATCAACCAGTCGATCCTGATCATCAGAAGATATTGAGGATTTTACAAGCAGCTCTGCCTGTTCAAGGGCTTTTTCCGCAATTTCATGCTGCAATTTGGCTTTCGCAGCCTTGAACTCTTGTTCAATGTTGCGTTTGGCACTATCTTCAAGTTTTGCAGCCTGTGCCTCAGCTTCAGCAAGAATTCTTTTTTTAGCCTCTTCACCCTGCCGAACATAATCTTGAACAATTCTTTCAGACTCTTTACTCAAATCGGCAATTTTTTCCTCATATTGAGCCAGAGTCTTCTGAGCATCTGCCTGTTTCCGCTCAAGATCCGCAAGCTGATCCTGAATACCCTTTACACGAGATGAAAAAAATTGTGCAACCGGTTTTCTGGCAATGTAAAAAAGAGCCCCTGCCAGCACCAGAAAGTTAAGAACTTTATAAGTGTCAGTTGCCATCCATCCCTTAGGTGCAGCCTCATGCCCCCCCCCTGATGATGCTAAAGCAACACCTGCAAACGCAAAAAATATGGCAGAAACGGCCGGAAGAGTTGTTTTGCAAAGGTTTTTAATTGTTCCTGCAATCTTCATCAGCACGCCCTCCCCAATATTTTTTCGCCAATTGCTTTGGCAAAAGCTTCAACCTCTTTTTCCAGTGCAAGTCGAGCCTTTGCAGTCTCTTCAGCTACCTGGGTACGAATTGCCGCAAGGTTTGCCTGAGCCTTTTTGTTGATTCTTTCAAGTATCTCTTTTTCCTCCTGGGACGCCTGTTCCACAAAGGTCTCTTTCTTTTTGAGTCCTTCTGTTCTGGCACTTTTAAGGCCTTCTTTATAAGCATTGTCCTTATCGGAAGCCTTTGATGAAAGGGTTTCTACACCCTTTGCAAGGCTATCGATCTTCTCCTTACGCTCAAGAAGAATTTTCCGGACAGGCTTAAACAGAACCAGATTCAGGGCATAAAGGAGAAAAAGGAAATTGACGATCTGAATAAACAGCGACCCATCAACACTAACCATAGATTTCCCTCCGCCAGTTAATAATTAATATACACTAACACACTATTCACTATGCCACACCATTTTAATCGGGGTGGCTTAAATACATGAGGTTAACATATAGAACCAAATAGTTCTGTATATTAAAACTTTTGAAGGCACAATGACCACATAGTTAAAACATACAGAAATTCAAAAAAATTGAGTATCACCAAGATGCTTTTTTGTCAACATCCAAATCATATTCAGCCACTCTTTAAATTCAGCCATCTTGTCAATGACAAATACAAGATATTATAATCGCATATTGAAACCTCTATATTGAAACTAACTCACTAAAAATTTTCGCATACTTATATTGAGCAATACGCCAATGCTAATCATATTAGTTACAACAGATGACCCCCCATAACTTATCAAAGGTAATGGAACACCAACAACGGGCATCAAACCCATGACCATCCCAATATTAATGAAAATCTGCCAAAAAATCATAATAGTTACACCAAAAGCAAGAATTGACCCAAACATATCCCTGCAGCAGTATGAAATATTAAGCCCCCACAAAAGAAGCAGAAAGTAAAGAAAAAGAAGTACACAACATCCGATAAGTCCCCACTCTTCCGCAAGAACTGATAGTATAAAGTCAGTATGGTGCTCAGGCAGAAAAGCAAGTGAATTTTGGGTGCCTTTAAGAAAACCTTTACCTGACAACATTCCTGAACCAATAGCAATCTTGGATTGAATAATATGATATCCTGCCCCTAAAGGGTCCCTGTCAGGGTCAAGCAATGTAAGCACTCTACCCTTCTGGTAATCCTTTAAAACAAACATCCATGCAAGTGGAACAGCAAAAATTGCCACAATTGCACAGGAGACAAATACACTTTTTTTAACTTTTACAAACAGCGTCATGGAAGTTGCGATGAAAAGAAGAAGCATTGCTGTCCCAAGATCTGGCTGAAGCAATACCAGTGAAAAAGGGAAAAAAAGCAGCAGAGCAGGCTTAACAAGATGCTTGAATGAAAGCCCTGTTTCTGAAATATTACCCGAATAAACAGATGCCAGTGCAAAAATAAGCGATATTTTCATAAGCTCTGATGGTTGCATTGTAAATGGACCAAAAGCAAGCCAGCGTCGTGACCCAGCCACATATTTACCAAAAAAGAGTACGGCAATTAAAAGTCCAACACAAATCAAATATGCAATAAAACTACTTCTGTCAAATAATTTATACGGAAGAAACAAAGATATTACAACTACAGCAACCCCACCGGCAATCCAGATTATCTGCCTATTGAATAAAAGATGCATTGCACCGCCAGGATCACCTGCATTTAAGGCACTATAGAGCACACCAAGCCCAATAATACCAATCAGAAATGTGATCAGTATCAATCCCCAGTCAAAATTTTCCAGAAGCCGTCTGTCAAACACAACAACCACCCAATCAAATCTAATGAAATAGAAATCATTAATTAAACTTTATTGCACAATACCATTTGGAAGCATACCTTTAAGAGTGAGCCAAGTTCGTAGAACCTCACTTGCCACTGGTGCTGCCGCTGTTGAACCATGTTCACCATGTTCAATAATAATGGCAACAGCAATAACAGGATTTTGAGCAGGTGCATAGCAGACAAACCAGGCATGATCCCTTAAATGGCGTGTAAATTTACGCTTAGCGTCTCTATCGCTTTTTTTCAGACTGAATACCTGAGCAGTACCAGTTTTTCCTGCAATATCAACACCTTCTATACGAATACCTCTTGCTGTTCCACTTTCACTTTCAACAACATTCAAAAGACCTTGCTTGACTAATTTAAGGGTCTGCTTACTTGCTGGAATCCTTCCTGATATTGTAGGTTCT
>CAXNND010000316.1:0-3490 GCA_964203105.1 Desulfamplus sp. | reverse complement strand
ACAGGTGATTATCTCTGCAAGGTTAATGTAGGAAAGCTTTGAGAGGAAATATGGACTTGGTCATACTTTCGGCCACTTTGAGAATGGATAGATATTGTCAGGTCGCAACTATCCTATTTTATTAGCTTTTTTGCTTTACAACATGCAATCTACTTACCGGAAATTATTGTAGCTACTGCACTAATTTAGAAAGAACCAGTTATCCTGTTACGATAAATTATAATGCAAAAAGCTCATTTGGACAGACACAGAATATACGCATGTTTCCATGAATAGTATGAAGATCGTTGACAAAAAATTTAACACTCCGGCTCTTTGCAATGCTTTGAGCACTTGTTATTACAATAGGCGGTGAAAGGGATATTACTGCCCCGTCGTGCCACTCTGCAATTGAATTTCCAACGATAATATTTACCAGATCCCCAGCAGTCTCTTCAATATAATCAAGCCTCTCTTCATCCATTATGTCCAGCTCCTGTGTATAGGCTTGAAATATTTTATCCATAAGCTCTTTTTCGTAGGTGAAAATGACAAAAATATGGGGCTTGTCACCAACTGTCATCAAAGCGGTAAGATATTTAAGCTCAAGGCGATTATTTGCAACAAGTTTTATATCCTGTCGATCCACATGAATCCCCGTCTCATCATTCAAAAAACTGACGGTTCTTTTTGAAATAATATCAATGAGATCCTTCATATTTATACTCACGATACACTACTCCTTTTATGTTAAACTTATTGTTCTTGCTAAAGCATTTCAATCCAATCTTAATTGCAGCGAAGCTGCCTATGTTCTAAATCTCAAGAAATTTAATCCTCATGGCAGTTATATCGGGATGTAAAAATAAAAACATGTACCCCTGCCAGCCTGTGTCTCAATTTCCACCTTTCCGTTGAGTCGTTCAAGCTCTCTCTTCACCGCACTAAGCCCCATTCCCCTTCCAGACATGGCATCCGTGATGTCTCTTGTGCTTAAATCATCAAGAAAGATCATTTGAAGCATTTCATTTGCTGGCATGGTTTCAAGTTTCCCTATTTCAATCAAATTCTTTGCAGCAACCCTGTTTCTGATTTCCATCAGATCAATGCCTCTGCCATCATCTGAAATAGCAATCTCAATGCACTCCACTGAAACATTACCGTAAGGGTAACCCTTTGATTTTCTGACGTTGCACCCAATGGTGGCATACTCATCTTTTTCAGCTTCAAGTCGCTCTTCCGGCTCTTCAATACCGTGATCAACAGCATTTCTGAAAACATTGACAAGCGAACGGATAAACGGGGTCAATCTGTCAGGATGAACCTCAACATCATCGCCTTGTGGCTCAAAAGGGTTCAGATATTTACCAAGACGATCTGCAAGACGTAATGCCCCTTCTGCATAAGGATGCAGAAGAGATTTTATATCAACATATCTAAGAAGCTTTACCTGCTGAAGAATCTCCAACGTCTCCTTGTCAATTTTATTACCCATCATTTCGATAAGAGATGTTGCCATGGATTCTATCTTTGAGGCAAGCTCACTGCTGATAACAACATCACCTTTCCGCTCAATGAACTCATCCCCGAGAAATGAGCGGATAATCAGCAAGTCCTTTTCAAGCACTGATTCGTTCTGAAAATCCTCTGTAAATTTTTCCATCTCTCTAAAAAGAGATAGCCGATCTGATATTTTACCAATAATACCTGAGATTCGTGTCTCCATCTCATGGAGAAATTCAGGGAACGATAGAAACTCCTGCTGGGCAAACAGCCCCTTAAAGGTATGAACCTGTCGATATATTTCATAAAGAATCTCTTTATGATCAAAATTACCATTACTGTCTGTCTGTTCTTTTAATATGTTTATTTCCAAGGATTTGTTGATCCGGGAAGAGGTTCTGTATCTGTCAGAGTCGCTGGTTGATTTCAATTTAGTGACAGTTTGAGGTAGATAAGTCTGTTTAAACTGATTAACTTCATCAAGAATTGCAAAAAAATCTCTGGTTTCCCTCACAGCCGCAATTACAAATTTAAGTCGTTTACGTTCACTTGCCACATGCTGCTCCAGCTCTTTTTCACGGGTGATGTCAGTCAAAATCAACATCATTTTTGTATCGTCTGCAATCATTTTATATTTGGCTTTAATATATTTTTGCCCAACTATATAAACGGGTTGAAGCAGAGATATATAGAGTTCCCTCTTCAGGTCAAGAGGCTCGGTAAAGATAAAATCCAATGTTTTATTGAAAAACTCTTTTTTATCTGAAGGAGATTCTCCAAAGAGAAGATCGCTGATATTGCTGCCTGCTTTCAGGTAGCAAAGTCCATGTTCAAAAATTGCCTCGCACTCGTGGCTGTATTCAGGATCAATAACCATATCTGCACCAAACGAGAGAAAACCCTCTCCTGAATTATCGAGAAATTCACTCTTTGCACGATTTGCAGATTCAGCAGATTTTCTTGCTGCCGCACTTTCATAGAGGGCATTTTCTGCAGCATCAATAAGCTCATTTATACTGCCGGACAACATGCCTATTTCATCATAGGCGTGCATAAGTGAAACATTAATACGGGAATTTTCTCCAGGTTTGACTGAAACTACCTTTTTTGCAAGATCAGCAACGGGTTTGCCTATAACCCTGCGGGAAACCCACATCATAAGCAGGGCAGCCATTAAGAGCTGAGAAAGCATAAGCAGTGTAAGGGTCGTGGATGCTTTTGCTGCCTCGCTGCGGATATGTCTGTTGTTTCTTACAACTGTGAGTGATCCTATCTGCTCCTTTTCACTAACAGGAGAAAATAGCGGATAGCTCATCCCTTTACTGAAATCAACATCTGGCTTTTTGTCCAAGGTACTTTCTGATTCTGTAATCTGCTCCAGTTTGAATAGTTCGTTAGATTCCAGCCGAACGCCTTCCAGAAGAGGGTTGGTAAGAAGACCATTCAAAATATCGTGACCTATCTCCTCGTTGGTTGCAAATATTGCAATTTCTGCCTGAGACTGAATGGTTCTGACAAGCTGGTTTTGAAACCTGAGGCTCACTTCGAGCTGCTTTTTGTACGAATATTGATATGTGATTATCCCTGCAAGAACAGAGAAGATCAGCAGACCAAGAGTCACTTGAACGACTAGCCTGTACTGAAGAGTTCTGGTTGAATAGAGCATTGGTACCTTAGTGATTTCCGGTTATTTTTTTTGCATAGGGTGCTTTTAGAGTTTTGATAATCCACCTGTATCAGAATTTTTATACCATATTTGATATTATTTATCCTCTTTTTTATTTTCCTCCGCCATATCGGGGACAAATGCACTTAAATTGTATTGACGCCAAGGACTTTGATAAGGTAAGTATCATTCCTGCCAGCCTGGAACAATAATTTATTGCTAAGAGCCTGAATATTTAAACAGGCTCTTTTATAAAAAGTATCCCTGTTGTTCGGATAACAGGAGAAAAACAGATGATAAAGAGAATATAAGAAAGGTAAATATGAAAAGAATCAAGATAAA
>CAXNND010000315.1:0-3519 GCA_964203105.1 Desulfamplus sp. | reverse complement strand
TCCTACCACGTTGTTTCTACGTTTGGGCAAATAACCCCATTGAATCCAGAATTGGAGCAGATTATTAAAAACACGGCAAGAACAATTGGGATAACAAAATCAGAATTAATACGTCAAAGCATTAATGAGTATATTTCTAAACTTGAACAACCTAACGCATGGGAAGCGGATAAGGATTTATTTGGTAAAATTCGTAGAGCTTAATAAAAAGGCAGCGTAAGATATGCAAAACATCAATTTTAGAACTAAACTTCTTATTTTTGGTATCACCGTCTCTATTATACCAGTGACAATATCTCTTGTTTTAACTTTTTCTACGAATAGGAAATTTATTGAAGTTGCATCTGAGGAGAGTATTAAACTCGCTAATGCAGATTTAAACCATATTGTTTCTAATGTTCATGCCTCCGTAACCGCCCAGAATGAACTTGCACTGGAGATGGTAAAAAATGCCTTGCAAGTTTCTCAACACATTCTTGATCAGGCAGGAAAAGTAAGCCTAATTGAAGATAAACCTGTCTCATGGAATGCTGTTAATCAGTTTACAAAAAAGAGTTCTACGATTGTTTTACCAGCAATGGCTGTTGATGGAAAATGGATAGGACAGAATAGAGATATTAACAAGCCGTCAATGATTGTTGATAAAACGCGGGAACTATCTGTTGAAACATGCACTTTGTTTCAAAGGATAAATAGAGAAGGAGATATGCTGAGGGTCTGCACCAATGTTCAAAACCTTGATGGAACAAGGGCGGTTGGTACCTATATTCCAGCTTCAAATCCTGATGGTTCGCCTAATGCTGTTATTTCAACTATATTAAAAGGCAATACATTTCAAGGCAGAGCTTTTGTGGTCAATGCTTGGTATCTTACGGCTTACAAGCCTATAATGGATAACTCTGGAGAAATTATAGGTATTCTTTATGTCGGCATAAAGCAAAACAGTGTTGCAAAAGCGATTTTAAAAACAATAGCTGATATTAAGATAGGAGAATCAGGACAGGTTGTAATCATAAATTCAAAAGGTGAATATATTGTTCCTGAAAAAGGAAAATCAGCAGGAGATAATGAATGGGAAGCATCTGATGCTGATGGGCGTAAATATATACAAGATATTATCAAGAAAGGATTGGTTCTTAAAGATGGAGAAATTCTTGACTATCGCTATCAAATCAACAAAGGATATAAAGCAGGTAACTCTTTAGAGAATAATAAAAGAACCAAACTTTATAAGATTAAATATTCTAAAAGCTGGGACTGGATTGTTATGGCTGGCTCATTTGAAGATGAATTTCTGATAAGCCGTGATAAAATAGCAGCAATGGGTAGACAAAGTATTCAGCAAATATCAATTATTTCCTTTGTTATAGTTTCTTTGGCTATAGTTTTTTGTTTTTTATGCTCACGTTATTTTACAGTGCAGTTAAGAGAGATAGCATCTAAATTCATGGAAAATTCACACGAAATCGCAAATGTTTCAGAACAATTTGCGATTTCAAGCGATGAGATGACAAAAGGAGCAACTCAACAGGATTCGTCTATTCAAAAGACATCAGCTTCATTAACAGAGATAACCTCTATGACTAAACAAAATGCTGATAATGCTCGTCAGGTAAACTCATTGATGAAAAAAACAAAATCTGTTGTTGTTGAAGCAGGTGGATTTATTCAGGAATTAAGCAATTCTATGAATGCAATAATGACGGTTGGCGATGATACAGCAAAGATAATCAAGACAATTGATGCAATTGCATTTCAAACCAACCTGCTTGCTTTGAATGCAGCAGTTGAAGCTGCAAGAGCAGGAGAGGCTGGTGCAGGATTTGCAGTAGTTTCAGGTGAAGTAAAAAATCTTGCTATGAGGTCAGCAGAAGCTGCCAAAACCACAGCAACGCTTATTGAAGGGATCACAGAAAAGATAAAACATGGTGTTTTTATCGTTAATAAAACCAAAGATGTTTTTCAGATGGTAGAGGCTGATGCGGGGAATGTGGCTGCACTGGTAGAAGAAATAACCGCTGCCTCAAGCGGTCAGGCAGACACTATTGAAAAGGTGGGCTTGTCAGTAATCCAGATGAGTGAAGTTACAAAAAAGAATGCTCAAAATGCAGAACATAATGCTGAAGCATCGGAATCACTTAAACAAAAATCTTTAGAGATGGTTCATGTTGTTAATGAATTAAGCCAGCTTGTAAAATAAGATTCATCTTAAAAATTTAAAAAAAATGGTGAATAGGTTTAAAATATCAAAAAACAATGGAGATATTTTGATGAACATTAGAAAAATTACATCACTAACAGCATTTATATCATTTTTTGTTGTGGTGCTGACAAGCGTTATTCTTTATATCGCTCCGCAAGGTCGGGTTGCATATTGGGCGGACTGGAAACTCATGGCGTTATCAAAAGAGCAGTGGGGAGCTATACATATTAATGTCGGCTTTCTGTTTCTACTCTTTCTTATGCTTCATATTTATTACAATTGGAAAGCTGTTGTTTTATACTTAAAGAGTAAAACAAAGGAGCTTGTAATATTTACAAAAGAGTTCAATATTGCTTTAATAGTTACCATAGTATTTATATTAGGAACGTATGCTGAAATTCCGCCGTTTTCAACTATTATAGATATTGGCAACTATTTTAAAGATGCTGCTTCTTTAAAATACGGTGAACCGCCTTATGGACATGCCGAGCTTTCGTCATTAAGTTCTTTTGCAAAAAAGACAGACATTGATTTAGTTTCTGGAATGAAGCTGCTTAAAGATGCTGGATATAACATTGCTGATGAATCTGAAACACTCCAAGAAATAGCAGCAAATAATGGAGTTTCTCCTCAGCAGATTTATTTGGCAATGATTCCTAAAACATCTGAAAAGAGAGCAAAACTTCCTCAGAACCCTCCTGCTGGTACAGGTACTCTTACTTTGGCAGAATTTTGCACCAAATATGATTTAGATATAAAAGCTGTTATAATGACATTAAGTGAATCTGGTATTACTGCCAAAGAGGATATGACAATAAGAAGCATTGGAGAGTTAAATAAAATGCCTCCAGTTGAAATATATGAAAAAATAAAATCTATTAATGATTGACAATACAAGATATGATTTATTTAAGTGTAAAGAAATCATATCTAAAATAATATTTTTTAATATTTTATGCCCTGCATGTGCCCGTTCCAGTGCCTCGTCCACCAGTTCCAGTTCCATTACCGCCACCTGTGCCATTACCACGACCAGCAGTGATGAAATCTATATTATCCTGTGTATCTGAAGAAAATTGTGTGCATGTTCCGTTCTTTTTTCCGTTGCCAGTTCCGTCTTTAGGTCCAGAACCACCATTTCCTGTGCCATCACCAGCTCCATGCCCGTTTCCTTTTGCAAGAATCACTGTGTCTTTGCCCATTATGCTGCTGTCTGCTGCTAAAGAATAATTTGCACTTATCAAAGCTATCCCTGCTGCTACACACACTGCTACTAATGCTTTACCTGTTTTCATTTTGAAATTCCTTTTTAATTT
>CAXNND010000314.1:0-3525 GCA_964203105.1 Desulfamplus sp. | reverse complement strand
AAGGTTTCTCTATTTTTTCAATATCTTCTATCAGTTCCATAAGTCCCTTTGTGTTTTTAGAATAATAGGCTTGACAAAGCCTGGAAACGCATATATATAAACCACCTAAAAGTTCAAAGCAATCCTTTTTCTGGATTGACAGAGCTGTCAAGCCGAAGTGGCGGAATTGGTAGACGCGCTAGTTTCAGGGACTAGTGAACGCATGTTTGTGGGAGTTCGAGTCTCCCCTTCGGCACCAAAAGAGTAGCTTGGCTATTAACTTCTCTTCATTGAAATTCTTTAAAAGCATCAAGACAATATAAAGCCGTCATAAAATTTAATTTTTTATGACGGCTTTTGATTTTTGATACCCAAATCAAGCAGGTAAAAACAGCAATGTGACTGTTATCCGACCTGTTTTGATGTTGTCAATGCGTTCTGCCTGAGAAGATGATCAGCAATGACAAGATAAACCATTGCCCTGCAAACAGGGTTGATTCTTGGTATGGCACAGATATCGTGTCTGCCCTGAGTTGAGATTGGGCATGGATTACCATGAATATCAACTGTCATCTGCTCTTTGAGAATAGAGGGTATAGGTTTAACATGAACACGGGCAATAATATCGTCTCCGTTTGAAATACCGGCGAGAATACCGCCGCTGTTGTTGGTCGCAAATTTTGGTTTGCTTATTTTTTTAGCCAATTCTGAAGGCATTATTTGATCATTATTTTCAAAACCTGTCATTTTAGCAGCATTGCAGCCAGCACCAATCTCTACAGCCTTGACAGCCCCTATGCTCATAAGTGCCTTGGCAAGATCAGCATCCAACTTGTCAAATACTGGCTCTCCAAGTCCAGCCGGGACATTTTTGGCTATTATCTCAACCACCCCGCCAAGTGAATCACCCTCTTTTTTGACAGCATCAATTCTCTGCTCCATTAACAAAAGAGCTTGAGGATCAGGGCATTCTAAATAGTTAGTTTTCGCAAAGCCTATATAATTGCTTTCAGTGGATTTTCTATTACCCCCATTGATCATATCTGAGCTATTATTAAGATCAAGATGACCAACTTTAATACCGCCAATCTCCAAAGTGCAGCTTTCCACAGTAATTCCATACCTGCCTAAAAATGCCTTGGCAACTGCTCCTGCTGCAACTCTTGCTGCTGTCTCTCTTGCAGATGCTCTGCCTCCTCCTCTGTAATCTCTGATACCATATTTTATCTGATAGGTTATATCACCATGTCCGGGTCTGAATATTTCTGCAATTCTTGAATAGTCATCTGATTTTGCATCCTGATTGCGTATCATAATACTTATTGGAGTTCCAGTGGTTCTACCCTCAAAAACACCTGAAAGTATCTCTGGAATATCTGGCTCTTTTCTCTTTGTGCTGGCAGACCCCTGACCAGGTTTTCGCTTGTTTAGAGCTTTTTGCACAATCTCCTCATTCAGCTCAATCCCGGGAGGACAGCCTTGGACAACCACACCCAACGCCTTTCCGTGAGATTCTCCCCATGTTGTAACCTGAAAAATTTTTCCAAACGTGCTCCCTGACATTCAGATATCCCCTTTTTTTCAATAGTGGAAACCATATTAGGTTACCTATATTTTTCTCCGCATCAACTCACATTCCAATAGAATCAAATTTTTCCCAGTAATTCGGGAATGACTTTGCCACGCAACCTTCATTTTCAATCTCAATTCCATCAACCATCAAGCCAATAATTGAAAATGCCATAGCAATTCTATGATCGTTAAATGTTTCTATTATAGCTTTGTGCAGCACTTTATTGATTTCATCTCTATTAACACCAACTCCAGTTACCGCAAGCCAATCCTTTCCCTCTGATGCCTCTATCCCTATTTTTCTTAATTGAGAAACAACAGCAGAGATTCTATCGCACTCCTTTTCCCGAAGGTGCTCAATATTGACAATCCTTGTTGTGCCTTTGGCAAACGCTGCAACGACTGCAAGGGTCGGGACAACATCAGGAATATCTGACATATCAACCTCAACAGCATTCAAACATTTGTCTGATACTTGTCCTGATTTTACTGAATGGATATTACCTCCATCTGAATTTATACCGCTATAATTACCACGAACGCCAATACCATTTGTGCTATATTCAATCTCACATCCCATCTGTCTGAAAATTTCAAGCAGCCGTTTATCACCCTGCAAAGAGTTTTGATTAATATCTGTAACTGTAACCATATTGCCTGTGACTGCACCGGCAGCCCAGAAATAGCTGGCATTTGAAATATCAGGTTCAACTGCAAAGTTACCGGCACGGTATATCTGGTTTCCTGCAACACGGTAAGTTTTATCGTCAAGCCGTTCAGCATTGACACCAAATTTTTTCATAATATCAATTGTAAGATCAACATAAGGTGCAGAGACAGTTGGTCCAGGCAGATTAATCAGCAAACCCTGAGGCAGGAGAGCACCCATCATCAGCATGGAAGATAGATATTGACTACTTTGGGAGCAATCAAGAGAGATATTGCCGCCAATAGCTCCAAGGTTTTTAGCATTACCATATTTTTCAACATCTTCACCGTGTTTAGAATTATCAAAGTGTTTAACACTACCACCGTTAATTATAACAGGCGGAGTTCCATCCCCTTTTTTGGATATAGCCTCTGCACCAGCCATGTTCAACGCATTCAGAAGATCACCCATTGGACGTTCCTGCATCCTGATATCTCCTGTCAGAACATATGGTGTTGTTCCAAGTGCAGCAGTGCCGGCAAGAAGCCTCATGGAAGTTCCTGAATTGCCAAGATATATCTCTTGATGATATGGCTTAGGCTTTCCGTTAAAACCAGTTACACGGATAGCAATATTTGTAGTTACTTTTTCTAATATCTCTCTATTAGTTTTCTCTTCTACTTCCAGGCCTGTCTCTTCAATCACAGCCCCCATTTTTGAGAGAGCTGATATGGTGTGGTGAATATCTTCGCTTTGCAGGATATTTCTGATTATAGATGTTCCATCAGCCATAGCAGAGCATATTAACATTCTGTGGGAAACACTCTTTGAGCCGGGTATTGTAATTGATTTATCGGAAACCAATTTTGTGTTTATGCGTTTCATTTTAAATTGTCCTTGAGAGTATCCTATATCTTTTTTTGCTCTATTCATCTTGTTTATTAGAGTTCCTGCAAAACTTGAATTGACCCCTTGAGTTTACTGGATAGAAAATCGGTTTTGCAGGAGGTCAATTAAACATTGTCAGCTATTTTTTAGAACAGTCTCTCTCATAAGTTTATGTGGCGGCTTTATACCAGTAAACAGCTCAAACTGGGCAGCCCCTTGATGTATAAACATGGCAAGCCCATCAATGGTTTTACATCCTGCAAGTTCAGCATCTTTGAGAAATTTTGTTTTTAGCGGATTATAAACTATATCCATTACGGTCATATTTTTGTGAAAAAGTGTAGCATTGACAGGGCTATCATCAATATTTGGAGTCATGCCTACAGATGTTGTGTTAATAATAATATCAATAATGGGAGATATAGCACTATTTGTTG
>CAXNND010000313.1:0-3527 GCA_964203105.1 Desulfamplus sp. | reverse complement strand
CATGGATGTCTTTACCCTTCTTGTCAGGAATCATGCACTTCAAAAGGAGTTTGACAAGGCACATCAACTTTGCAGGGAACAAATTGAACTCTCTGTTAAAACACCAGCTATTACAGCCATTGTCCACAATATTGAAGGAGGCATCTATCTGATGGAACAGAATCAAGACAGTGCCTTGCAAAGCTTTGAAAAAGCCATAGCCGCCAATCCTGATTATCCCCAATCCTATTTCTCCATTGCCCGCATTTATCTTGCAAAGAAAGATACGAGTAAGGCGATTGAACAGTACAAGGCTCTTATTGAGAAAAATCCCAAACTGCCTCAACCTCATATGATGATGGGTACTATTTATGACATGGACAAAAAATATGACCTGGCTGCTGAACACTACCTGAAGGCACTGGAGCTCAATCCAGGCTTTGCACCTGCCGCAAACAATTTAGCATACCATCTTGCCGAACGGACACAAAAGTACGACGATGCACTTAAATATGCACAGCTTGCCAAAGAGAAACTACCGGATGAGCCAGGTGTTATAGATACTCTGGGTCTTGCATATTACAAAAAAGAGCTCTATGGCAATGCTGTCAGTGAATTCCTTGACGCTGTTGCAAAACTTCCGGACAATCCTGTTATACATTTTCACCTTGGGCTTGCATATCATAAAAAAGGAGAGCCTGACCTTGCAATCAAGTCCCTTAAAAAAGCACTGGAGTTGAACAGCAGCTTTGATGGGGCAGATGAAGCCATAAGAGTTCTTTCCCAACTGTCAGAAAAAAAGTAAATCTAAAGAGGAGAAGCCACCATGGTTCTGCAAAAGGATCTGCAAAAAAAAAGTTGTATAACTGTCGTAATAACGCTGTATTATGCTCTGCTTGCTTTTTTCGCACCTTTCACTCCACATCAACTTAACATGCCCTTTATTAAATTGATACCTGATGCATCTGCTGAAGAACCCCTCTCTCCAAAACAGATTGCACAAAAGGTGTTTGACAGAGATAGGGGCGAAAACTCCAGGGCAACTGCCCAGATGGTGCTTGTCAACAGTAAAGACGATAAGCGAACACGGGAATTTGAGTCTCTGCGTATTAAACAGGGAAAACTCGAGACCCAGATGATCCGCTTCCTGTCGCCTGCTGACATACGTGGAACCGGCTTCCTCACCGTTGAAAACGAGGGGTGGAAAAACGATCAGTTTCTCTATCTTCCGGCATTAAGAAGATCACGCAGAATTGTATCATCACAGAAGTCCAACAGCTTTGTCAACAGCGACTTCTCCTATGAAGATATGGAACGTCATCCTGTGGATGACTACTCCTATATTATGGAAGGGGATACCACCATTAATTCACTGCCCTGTTATATTATCACGTCGCGCCCCAACAAAGGGACAGAGTCTCAATACTCCATGGTA
Organism: Desulfamplus sp.; assembly: GCA_964203105.1. Lineage (GTDB taxonomy): Bacteria > Desulfobacterota > Desulfobacteria > Desulfobacterales > Desulfobacteraceae > Desulfamplus. Next base: position 2,113 of record CAXNND010000313.1, on the reverse strand, counting down.
AAAAGTCACATTATAATGGAGTCATTCGTAACTCTTCTCATGCAGTTTTTTGACAAAAAAGGCTCAATGATCAAGCAGTATAAGGTCATGAAGCTTGAGAAAATCCAGAATATCTGGACAGAATCAACCATCATGATGGAAGATATTCAAAAAAAACAAAAAACCTATATCAACATTCAAAAGATTGAATACAATACCAATATGAACAGAGACGAGTTATCACAACAGTCACTGGAAAACTTTTAACATCAGGAGACTTGAAACAGATAATCTACCTGATTATCCAGGGGGCTCGCTACGGAGATCTCCTTTTATTTAAAGAGTTCCCTTGGCACTCCCCCCCCATGGAGGCACTCAATCATGTTAATATGGAATCGCTTGCTGATAATGGCTTGGGCTATACTGTATGTGTTGGGCTTCTTTATCGTCAATAGTGCATCGGCACCTCCAGAGATCAAAGTTCTCTCGGTGGACTACTCTGTTGAAGAAAGCCAGGAAAAAATCACTCTTTATCTGAGTAGCTCTCCTGAATACAGAACAACAGTACTTGAACATCCAGACAGAATTGTCATTGATCTTCAAAACAGCTTTCTTCCTGAGACACATCTTGTCAAACCAGTCAATGGAAAGATCATTAAATCATTACGGATTTCGCAAAACACCCAGAACAGGACAAGGGTTGTCCTGGATATCAGAAAAAAAGCCGGATACAATATTGTCTTATCACCTGCATCATCTACCCAGCAACAGAGACTTACAGTGCAGATTACTCCAGAACCATCCACCAGCAATAGTAAATCCACGCTACAGGTGACGCATCAACAACCTCAAACAGTAATATATGACACGGATAAGCCGGATGATATTTTAATTGATTCCTCTTCAAACACTCCACTTCCATGGGAAAAAGAGGGGCACAGTGAGAAACCCTCCTCTTTTTCCGTGTCAGGCTCTCTGATGACAAGATTTAATACAGACACTGTTCACAATGGTCAAAAAGAGAGCAACGCCAATGAACAGACACTCGGTGCTATCAACAGATTTATTGTCTCGACCTCATACAAGGATATGTTCACCCTGTCTGCCAAATCAGATTACCAATATGCTGGCGATCAGGAGATATACGAAACCCATGACCTTGATCTTTATGAAGCGTATCTCAAATATTCAGGTGCTCCACTATCCCTAAAGGTGGGCAAACAGATCCGACGCTGGGGAAAGGCTGATCAGTTCAGCCCTGTGGACACCTTGAACCCGGAAGATATCCGTCAATTCATTACACTGGATTATGAAGATCGCAAAATTCCTGTATGGATGGCTGATGCCACCCTGAAACTAAATAATTTCTCCATTGAAGCTGCCTATATCCCGATTTTCGAGCCAATGCAAATAGACTATTTTGGAACTGACTGGGCATTTTATAGCCACCTGAAAGAGGATATTCGGGATAATCCAGCAGTTCCTGAACCTCTCAAACCCTACTTTGAGCAGATGGCCATCCACTCAACAGAACCAGACAATACAGACCTGAACGGAGAGTATGCGGTTCGTGTTTCAACCACACTTAACGACTGGGATCTCGGTGCAACATATCATTATACCTGGGAAGACCAGCCTTTTTTCAAATCATTTCCCGTGAAAAATCTCAATCTAAGCGGTGGATTGACACAAAATGATCTTATGTCAGCACTTGACAGTGCCCTCCTCACCCAGGAGATGGTTGAGATAAACTATCTAAGAAACAATATTTTTGGTATGGAATTTGAGACCATCATATCTGATTTGGGTGTCAGGGGAGAGGCAGCATGGCACGAAAGTCAGCCCTTTCTAACATCAAGTCTTTTCTCAACAGAAAAACCGGTTTTTTACAGCATTATTGGTGCTGATTACACAGGTCCAGGCAACTGGTATGCGAATTTTCAGTTCAGCTACACCCATATCTCGGGTTATGAAACTAATATCCTTTACTTCAAACAGGATACTGCTGCCATTTTAGGAGAGATTAACAAGGATATCTTTTCATCCTGGGTCAACTTGTCCCTGCACTACCATATCACCCTGAATGAGAACCAGTTTTACCTCTCCCCAAGAATTGAGTACACCTACATTCCAA
>CAXNND010000312.1:0-3536 GCA_964203105.1 Desulfamplus sp. | reverse complement strand
TATATCCCTTATATCATCCGAGATATTATCAACTGATTTTGATGCTATCTGGGCTTTCAGGCTTGTAATCTCTTTTTCCGCTGCCTTGTGATCACCTAAAAGAGTTTCTATCTTTGTATAAAGGGCAGCACTCAAAGAGATGTCACCATGTGCCTGTGCCTTGATAAGAGAAGCACTTTTCTGGAGCATGGTTATATTTTCCTGAACATACTCAACAGCTTTTGCACCTGTCAGAGCCTCAATACGCCTTACACCTGATGCAATACCAGCTTCAGAGACAATCTGGAACAGACCTATATTTCCTGTCCTGCCTGTATGAGTTCCTCCACACAGCTCACGGCTGAAATCTCCCATTGAGACAACACGCACCCTGTCACCATATTTTTCTTCAAACAGTGCGGTTGCACCTGATTTTACAGCATCCTCCATTCCCATCTCTACTGTTTCCAACAGGACATTTTGCCTAATATGAATGTTAACATCCTGCTCAATGGCAAGAGTCTCATCACGGGTAATGGCGGAAAAATGTGTAAAGTCAAATCTAAGCCGTTCGTTTGTAACGAGAGAACCTGCCTGTTTAACATGATTTCCTAAAACCTTACGCAAAGCTGAATGGAGAAGGTGAGTTGCAGTGTGATTTTGAGCAGTAGCAGCACGGTTTGCAGTATCTACTTTAAGCAGATATTCTGATGAACTCCTGATTGTTCCCTGCTCAACAACTCCTCTGTGAATCCTGATCCCTGAAGGATCGGAAATGGTGTTGTCAATCCTAACTCGGACTCTATTCTCAGAGCCTGCTGAACAATCAACTCCCTCTAAAGTGCCACAATCTCCAGCCTGTCCACCTGACTCTGCGTAAAATGGTGTCTTTTCAGTGACAATTTCAATTAAATTACCCTGAGAAGAGAGATCCCTATAATTAGATTCACTGGCAACTGATTCAACAGCCTTGCCATTTTTGACTATTAGCAAAATCTTTGAGCGTGTCTCAAGCTCATTGTATCCAGTAAAGATGGTCTTGATGCCCTGAGATGTGAGAACTTTAAATGCCTCACCCACACCGGCAAAGGTTTTTGAACTTTTTGAGCGTGCCTTCTGTTCGTCCATTGCCCTGTGGTATCCAGCCATATCAAGGGTTATCTCGGTACCTTTGACCACATCAGTTATAATATCAACAGGAAATCCAAAGGTGTCATAGAGTTTAAATATAACATCTCCTGGTATCTCCTTTTTAGGCAGATACTCTATTGTTTCACGATCTCCAGAATCTATACTATCTCCAGCAACTGCTGCCTGATTTTCAATCTCGTCAATCGTCTCTTTTAGCAGTTTAAGCCCTACATCAAGGGTTTCCGAGAACTTTATCTCCTCATTTTTAACAACATTAAGTATAAATTCCGCAGAGTCCTTAAGCTCGGGATATGCCTCATCCATCATTTCAAATACAGTTTTAACAGTTTCGTGCAGAAACGGCTCGGTAAGCCCGATATATCGTCCATATCTTATAGCTCGCCGCATAATACGTCTTAAAACATAACCCTTACCCTCATTAGATGGCATAATACCGTCGCAGATAAGAAAGGCTGCTGCCCTGCTGTGGTCGGCAATTACCTTTTTCGCAACTTCACTCTCTTTTGAGTTATCCTCGTTTTTACCCGAACGTGCCGCAACTTTCTCCATAAGTTCCGCTACTTTATCCATAATAGGAACAAAGAGATCAGTATCATAGTTTGTAGGGACATTTTGTAGCACTGAAACAATACGTTCAAGCCCCAAGCCTGTATCAATACTCGGCTTTGGAAGTGGCTTCATCTCTCCTGAGGCATCCCTTTCAAACTGCATGAACACAAGATTCCAAAGCTCAAGATATCGATCACAGTCACACCCTACGGCACAGTTGGGGTTATCACAGCCAAATTCTGCCCCTCGATCAATATGAATCTCGCTGCACGGACCGCATGGTCCAGTATCGCCCATTGCCCAGAAGTTATCCTTTTCGCCAAGCCGGACAATTCGCTCTTCAGGCACGCCTATCTTATCACGCCATATATTGTATGCCTCATCATCATCTTTAAACACCGAAACCCAAAGTTTTTCTGGTGGCAATCCATATCCACTATCTTTATCTGTTAAAAGTTCCCAACCATACTCAATTGCCTTTTCTTTAAAGTAAGCTCCAAAAGAAAAATTGCCAAGCATCTCAAAAAATGTGTGGTGTCTTGCTGTATATCCAACATTCTCAAGGTCATTGTGCTTTCCACCAGCACGGACACATTTCTGGGTGGTTACTGCTGTGGAATATTCACGCTTTTCGTCCCCTGTAAATACCCGTTTGAACTGCACCATGCCTGCATTGGTAAACAAAAGGGTTGGATCATCCTGGGGCACAAGCGAAGAGCTTCTTACCACCTGATGATGATGTCTCTTAAAGTATTCAATAAATATTCTGCGTGCCTCTTTACCTGTCATTTTTTAACTCCTTAAACCGATGCGAATGATACTCATATCTGTTTTGCCTGCCATTTTCTACTCCTTAACCGATACTGGTGATGCAGATGGTGGTGTTTTTGTTTTTTGTGATGCCGGAGGCTGACCTTCTGCCGTAGCTCCGGTTAGTGCTGCAGAGCTGCTCGAAGGCAATGAACCGATACCAAGCTGATCTCTTACCTTTATTTCAATTTTGTCAAAAACCTCGGGATTTTCATCAAAAAAAGTTTTTACATTTTGCCTTCCCTGACCCATCCTTTCTCCTTCATAGGAGTACCATGCCCCGCTCTTCTCGACTATGGCAAGATCAACCGCCATGTCAAGCAGATCACCTGTCCGTGAAATTCCCTCTCCATACATGATGTCAAATTCAACTGACTTGAATGGTGGAGCAAGTTTGTTCTTTACCACATTGACCTTGGTTCTGTTACCGATAGTATCCTGCCCCTCTTTTATGGCAGCAGCCCTTCTGATTTCAAGACGAATGGATGCGTAAAATTTGAGTGCATTACCACCTGTTGTGGTTTCTGGATTGCCATAGACAACACCGATCTTCATCCTTATCTGGTTTATGAATATCACTGTGGTGTTGGTTCGAGACATTGTGGCGGTAAGTTTTCTCAATGCCTGGGACATGAGGCGTGCCTGAAGTCCCATGTGGGAATCTCCCATCTCCCCCTCAATCTCTGCCCGCGGTACAAGTGCTGCCACAGAGTCAATGACGATGATATCAATAGCACTGCTTCTGACCAGCATGTCAGCTATCTCAAGAGCCTGCTCACCGGTATCTGGCTGGGAGACAAGAAGTTCATCGCAATCAACCCCTAATTTTTTGGCATAGGCTGTGTCCAATGCGTGCTCCGCGTCAATGAATGCGGCAATTCCACCTTTTTTCTGGGATTCTGCCACTGCGTGCAGGGCAAGTGTTGTTTTTCCTGATGATTCAGGTCCATAGATTTCAATCACCCGCCCCCTTGGATATCCACCTATTCCAAGAGCCTTATCAAGTGCTAATGAACCGGAATGTATAACCGGAACTGCCTGAACAG
>CAXNND010000311.1:0-3544 GCA_964203105.1 Desulfamplus sp. | reverse complement strand
CACAGGCAGGGTGGGCAAGTACCTTGTTTTCCGAGACAAGGGCTGCTGCTGCATACTGTCCTATCATATATCCTGAATTAAGCCCTCCGTTATTTACTAAAAATGGAGGCAGATCGCTCAACTGAGGGTTAACAAGACGCTCAATTCTGCGTTCTGAAACGCTGCCAAGCTCTGCAATTCCCATAGATAAATAGTCTGCTGCCATTGCAATGGGCTGTCCGTGAAAATTTCCCCCTAAACGAACCTCTTCTGTATCTGAAAATATCAGGGGGTTGGTGGTAGTTGAATTTATCTCGATATCAATTACCCGCATCGCATGGGCAACTGCATCCTTGCTTGCCCCATGAATCTGGGGGGCACATCTCAGAGTATAGGCATCCTGAATTCTCGCACAACCGTCATGAGAGTCTATAATCTCGCTCTTGCTAATCATTCGCAAAATATTGTCTGCTGTTGCAATCTGTCCGGGATGAGGGCGAATACTGTGAATTCTTGGGTCAAATTCGGAATTGCTGCCCATCAAAACTTCAAGACTCATGGCACATGCAATATCAGCAGTTTTGGAGAGACGAACCGCATCGTTAACCACAAGCACGCCAATTGCTGTCATCACCTGAGTGCCATTAATCAGGGCAAGCCCTTCACCCCCTTGAAGTTTCAATGGTTCAAGTCCAAGCTGCCTTAAAACTTCCCCTCCAGGTTGACGCATTCCATTATACTCAGCCTCACCTCTTCCAATAAGCACCAGTCCCAGGTGTGCTGTTGGAGCCAAATCTCCGCTTGAGCCAACTGACCCCTTTTCCGGTATGATTGGAGAGACGCCTTTATTGAGAAAGGTGAGCATATACCGTATAGTCTCCATTCTGCAACCTGAGTATCCCATTGAGAGATCATGCACCCTCAATGCCATGATTGCCCGAACCACCTCGGAAGGGAGGGGTCTTCCCACTCCTGCAGCATGGCTCATCAGGATATTTTCCTGAAGCTGGGTTGTATCCTTTTCAGGAACTATAACATTGCACATTGCACCAAACCCTGTAGTAATGCCATAGATCACCCGTTTTTCTGCCACCCATTTACGAATAAGGGCACTTGTCTTCTCGACTCTTGCCTCTCCTTCTGGGGAGAAATCGACAGTTACATTATCTCTTGCAACTGCTACTAAATCAATGTTTGTGATCGGTTGTTTGTCAAGGAAAATGGTTTGCATGTTGTCTGTATCCTTTTTTGTATTAAAAGGTATTATTTTATGAGTATTTTTGAGTTGGTGTGTAAAACAGGGGGCTGGATTCTTTTACGGGCAGGGGGCAACCAAAAAAAGATATGCCTACGTTTGATTTTGATTGTTCGTTGTATGTAGCATTGTTGAGCAGGACAAGCGTTATAAGGAATAGGGGCGAGGTCATATCAGCCTAATAATAATTAATGTTTTAGTAGATATTTAACCATCTTGATACCATTACCCTTACTGTTCCATGACACATCATCCATGAAAGAACGAATAAGAAACATGCCCCGTCCTGAAAGAAAACATTTTGCAGGATCAAGCCTCTCCGATAAAACAGTGTGATCAAATCCTTTACCATTATCCAAAACATCCCACTGCATGGCAAGACGTTTTTCTTTACCATCAACATTCATATCAATAATCTGAAAGGATACATAAACTGGCAGATCAACATACTCAGAGATTGATTGGCGTTGTTGTAATATATTTTCAAAATCTTCCCATGATGTCTGTTTGAGAGAGGATGGAATGTCCAGATTGCCATGCACAACAGCGTTGCTGATAGCTTCGCTCAGAGAAGTTGTAATATCGGCAATATTGATACCATACAAGAGGCAGTAAGGCTTTGCGATTGTCTGAAGAAATCCGATAAGACCGGGAATAAGATCCGTCCGGCTGGGCATTGATGTCTGAAATGTAGCACTAAGAAAAGGGAGCGTGTGTTCAATGGACTGTTTGGTATTTAGCATGGATTCTATCCGGTTAAGTGCTACGGCAAGATCCTTTGAACCGTACGGTTTTGTTATAAAATCAGTTGCACCCTTTTTCAATGCATTTATAACTATATCTGTGTCGCTAAAAGCGGTTGTAACCACAAAAGGAATATCACCATTGTGTTGGCGGATTTTCCCCAAAAATTCAAGACCATCCATTACAGGCATCATAACATCACTGATTATCATATCAAAGGAAAGGGGTTCCTTTAAAAATATATTTAATCCTGCCTCCCCATTTTCAGCAGTTACAACCTTGTGTCCACAACTGTTTATTAGTTTAGATACTAATTTAAGAATTTTTATATCATCATCAAGAAGTAAAATATTCATGGTAAAACACTTTATCCATTTCTGTTTTGGCACATTATGTGTCTAAAAAACGATATTCAAGGTTGCAAAAGCAGATATCATCCCGACAGTTGCCCCTGTAACCACATCTGACATAAAATGTCTCTGAAGAATAAGACGACTCAATGTAACTGTCATGGCTGAGGCAAGCAGTAGGAAAAGAGAAATAAAATCCATATTATGGATACCAGGTCCGTTATAAATAATGATACAGAGCATAAACGCTCGTGATGCATGAAGCGATGGAAAAGAGTATCTGTTCCATCCTACAACAAGAGCGTAAAGTTTCACTTTTTCATTAAAAATTAAAGGAAAAGCAGGAACAGGTCGCTCTCTTTTAATAAAATACCTCAGAGAAATGATAATTGTCAATTGGATAAATTCTGCAGCAATAAAATGGTAAAAGATTAAAGAGCCATTCTGACCAGAACCATTCGATACTTGCAGGAACAGGAGTAAAAAATATAAGGGGAAACAGAATAGCCATGAACAGCTCATACTGACAATATTCATAATGGTCAAAACAGTTCGATTAGCGTAACATGGTCGCATTTTTTGATATATTGATCTGTCAATATTATCTATATGCCTTATCCACCCAAGCTGATTTATGAAGTTTATCAGCCTTGTAAAGTCGCTCTGTTTTATTAATTTCATAACCTCAGTAATTCCGCTTGTCTGATGATAACTTCCACGGCAACTTTGTTTTGCTGTCAACAGCATCCAAAACAGCATTGATCAACTCCTGTTTATAGGCAATCGGGTTCAGATATGCTGTAAAACCGTTTTTTATCTTTCCCTCTTCAATAAGGAAGATCATTGCCTCTTTAGCCATCATACCGATTTTATCAGAGGCACTCTTCTGATCTCTATCAAATTTTTTACATTTTTCAAGAGATGCTAATTGCAGCTCATGCGAGATATTTTCCATAACATTATAACTTTCACCAAAACGGATCTTGATTTTTATGAAGCTGTCAGCAATATGGTAAACATCTCCATCAGCAAGGGCAAAGGCTTTTTGCCCGATTTTTTTCATAAGGTCAAAATTCATAATATCTACAAGATATGAACCTCTTTTTCTATGCAGTATTTTATCCTTTGAATTTTCAACTGGTTCGTCAATATAGATAATAGAATCAAAGCTATCAATATCCTGAGTGCGTAATAATCTATGGTGCTCAAAAACAGC
>CAXNND010000310.1:0-3548 GCA_964203105.1 Desulfamplus sp. | reverse complement strand
GCTCACAGATGGAGGTAGATTTTATGGAGAAATCCGAACAACATATTATATGTCAAATAGAGTTCACTGCTGAAGTGAAAACACTCTTCAATATCAACGGTTTTACGAGTGTTTTTACAAGAAAAACAGATTTTGAACCAACAAACAATATATGGAAAAAAGAAGATAACTGTAACGATAGCTTACTCCACGCACATTTTCAGGGGACGATAGAGATAAAATATCAACCCATTACAAACAACAGCGTATTATATTTATCAATAAGCGTTAGAGGTGACGCAGAGCATAGTGCCCTACACAACGTCCAACAGCTATATAATGTATGTGAAGTACAGAATATTCACAGTTACGTAATGAGAAAAGAAGATGCATACAATCTATGTATTTTCTTCCAAGAGCCTTGCACTATATGGATCGCAAGAGGAGTTGCGATAAATTTATTAAAAGAATGCCAGCTGATGGATGCTGATGAGTCATTGATATGTGATAAGCAGCCTTCTTTTTTAATCAACCACCCCGTTGTTTTACCATTCCATGGTAAAGCATGGGCAAATGGCGAAGCAGTGTTTTTGAATCCTGAAACAGATTTTAAGGAACCGTATAAAGACCAGTTAATGGCGTTAAAGTCTATTCATAAGACTTCAATTGATGACGTTAGACGTATTATAAATGACTTGAATTATTATAAAAAACTTCCGATTGAGAAAGATTTACAAAAAGAATTTATGAAAGATAATTTAGCACAGTTTCTCTTTTCAGTAACCGGGCTAAATAGCAATCAGGATGATTTTTTAGAACTTACTGAAAATTTTTCCTCCTCTACATATTTTTCAGCTAAAGAGTTTGACCAATTATATCAGAGAGTTAAAGAAATACGCGAGAATAGTAATAACTGTTTCTTTGGTGTTGCACTAAGGCGTGAAAATATTCAAAAACGCTCTGATATTTCCAACATCGCAACAATCAATAGTGTGTTTTTGGACTTCGATCCACCGAACAGAAATAAGAGTCCTGAAGAGCAATCAGCAGAAGCCAAAGCCCTACAGGAGCAGTTCTTACTCAAATGTCAAGCCAATCAAATAAGTGATCCGACCTATATTGTTGGGTCTGGTTATGGCTACCATTTATATTATGTTTTAGACAAACCACTTAAAGTCCCATCTACTGAATGCCAGAACGTTCAAAACACATTAATAGATTTATCAGGTGCAGATAAACAAGCTAAAGATGTCACTCGATTGATGAGACTGCCTTTCAGCACCAATTTTAAAGATAAAGACAATCCCAGAACAGTCGCAATTGAGCTTAATAGTGGCAATAGGTTTAAACTGGAAGATTTTGCAGGATTGATAAAAGCCGATGAAAAGGTTCATCGTCAACTACCTGATATTCAATTGGACGACAGCATCATCAAAGGAAGCCCTCCATGTATAGAGCATCTGTTGAATCCAAACACAACTATACCAATGGGTCATCGCCATAATGTCAGATTTGAATGTGCTGTTTTTGGATTTAAACAAGGCTGGACTGAAAGCGAAACCATTCAGAAGTTGATGCACACAACTGACGAACCACAAAAATGTGAAAGCGATGTTAAAGGGGTTTACAAGATTCTTACTGTCAATCCTCAAAGATACAGCATCGGCTGCGGTAAGGGTTCCCTATTACGAACACTTATTGACGATGGTGTTACTGTCTGTGATAAGGAAAAGTGTCCATTGTATATTGAGAAAAGAGATAGTAATTTCCAAAATGACATTTTTGAAAAAGATAATAAATACTGTCGTTATAAACTCAATAAAAAAGACCAAAAAATAGCTGAAACAATAAGCAGCTTCATCATCCAGCCGCTTGTTAGTATTTCACACGAAAATCGTGAACATTTGCACGTCAAATTGGTATCTGACTGCGGAAAAGAAGTATCAATGATACTGCCTCCAGAGGTCTGGTTATCAAAACAGCGTTTCCTTCTTATCCTACCAGGTAAGGAATTTGTTTTTGTAGGCACAGATCGCGATATTCAACTCATCTTGAATTTAATATCCCAAAAAGATTTCCCATCAAAAAAAGGATACAAACGTATTGGAGAACACAACATTAATGATAAATGGACGTTCATAACCAATACAGGTGCGATAAATATTAACGGCGATGTTTCTGATGTTGTTTATTTGGGAGACGTCAAAGAGTTTTATACTGATATTTTAACAGTGCCTCCAATGTCGTCCCAAACATTAATGGAGTTTGGTCATTCATTAATAGCATTCAACAATCCACTTGTTATGGCTCCCATAGTGGGCTGGGCAGTTGCATGTTTTTTTAAACCAAGATTGTTTCAAATTAACAAATCCTTCCCAATTCTGTCTCTTGCAGGTGAACGAGGTAGTGCGAAAACAGTAACTGTTAGAACTGTTATTTTGGGTTTGCATGGGAATGTTGACGCTGAAAAAATGGTTGCCCAAATTACTGGATTCACTTTGATGAAATTGGCTGATGCTTCAAATGCACTTCCATTGTTCATTGATGAATACAAGCCCTCTTCGTTAATTGATGATAAAAAAACCATGATTTCTGAGTATATCCGAACTGCTTACAACGAGCTTCAAGGAGATCGTGGTCAAGCAGACTTATCTAAAAAAGTTTTTAAATATCAAGCACCTACAGTTATTGCGGGTGAAGATCAATTTGTCGAGCCTGCTTTGCGTGAACGAATTATCGAAGTCCAATTGGTAAAACAAGAAACCCTTAAATATCAATCTAATTTTCAAAAGCTCAAAGAAATTGATTTAAAGGGTCTTGGTCGCCTGATTATTAACAAAGCACTGTCAATGACAGATGAGGAGGTAAACACTTTATATCAGAAGGAATATCAACAAATATCACCAATGTTTGAAGGAAGATTTAGAGATAACGTTGCTATTATTCGTTTTGGAGCAGCAATACTCAATCAAATATTTCTTGAACAAACTGGCTACAGTTTCGCTATTACCCAGTATGCCGAAGACAGCCAGAAAATAAGCTTAATTGACGATCAAAGTTCTCATCAAAGTGTTGTTGACCAAACTATCGCAGCTATTGTCGGACTCATTTATGAATCAGAATCAAACGAAAAATTAAATACTAATTATCAACTTGTTGCAGAAACTCATTATCTTGTAAAAGGAAACGAATTACGTATTAATTTAAACTCTGTTTATCAAATCTTTAAAAAATGGGCGAAGGACTACCACTTTGAAGGCGATGTTTTGACCAAATCTGGTTTTCTCAAACAGGTGAAGAATCAGCCCTATTATGTTGATTACAAAAGAGTACAGATGAAAATAACAACTTCAAAAACTTTGCGGTGCCTTATTTTACATATGAATGAACTCAGAGCCAATCAGATAGATACTTACGATGTTGAAGAAAATTCATTTATTAGGAAGCAGCTTGAACGTGCTGCACAATATAAAATCAACAACAATATTTAACCTAAAAAGGAGGAGATAATTATAGCGTGTGGAGGACACTATTTTAAACCAACTCCAGACGCTGCCGTTATATTATAT
>CAXNND010000309.1:0-3556 GCA_964203105.1 Desulfamplus sp. | reverse complement strand
CAATCCGTTTTTTTTCGGTTATATCTTCGAGCATACCTTCATAATAGAGAAGATTCCCATTTACATCCTTGACTGCCTGAACAGTTACAGAAACATCAATCAGGCTTTTATCCTTGCACAGAGCCTTGAATTCAAAATTTTTAACATACCCCTGGGTAGTAATAATGGACAACAACTCTTCTCTCTTAATCATATCAGCATAAAAAGCCTCTGATAGTTCATTGATAAAAAAGATAAGTTCTTCAGATGAACTATATTTAAGAATTCGTGCCAATGCAGGATTGGAGATGATAAGTTTCCCTTCAAGGCTTATTTGAAATATACCCTCCATAGAGTTATTGAAAATTCCCCGATATTTTTCCTCTGCTATTTTGAGTTCATCTATATGGGCAGTTATCTTATTCCCCATCTCCTTTAGAACAGCTATAAATGGCTCAAATTCAATAAAAGGGGCATCGGCACTTAAATAACTGTAGTTACCCGATATGTAAGCGTTTACAATAGCGTTAAGATCAGCAATGGGGCGTTTGAAAAAACGCCTCAACAGAAAGCCTGTTCCAAACATAAGTGTAACCAGAACAATTATCAGAATCATCAGGCAATACTGCAAGAACTGATAGTTTTTTTCCTTGTAAAGTTTAGTTGTAAAGCGGATATCAATGTGACCGAGAAGGATATTATGATGCCTGATATCTCCGGATCTTTCGATAAAATTCAAATCCTCTTTTTTATCTACACTCAAGATGTCAGCACCCTTGTGATTCTTGACAATCAGCTTTACTATCAAATCGTTTTTTGCAAAAGCATCTCCTATCCCTTTTACCGCCTCCTGATTCATCTGCCATAAAGGCTCTTTTAAAGCATCAATCAAATAGTTTAAGAATTTGCCGGCATCCTGGTTTAATTGGGAGCTCGAATCGCGTGTCTTGAAAGCATAAATAGATAAAATAGAGACTGTAGATACAGCTAAAATCATAATAGCCAGACTCACGATAAGCCGCTGGGAAATGGAGTGTTCAAAAATTGATTTCATGCAAATGCCTCTATTCAGATATTGGCTTGATCAACAACTTTTCATACTGTTTTTTGAACTCGTCTTGTGTAGTGTTATCATAAAGAGGTTTGAAAATGTCAAAGTATCGCTTGGTAGGTATCTCTTTTCGTAAAATATTATTGATTTTACTGACCATCGCTTTGCCCCAATCATTTTTTGGACATACAACATAAAGAACTAAATAATCCTGCTTTTCATGGATTTTAATCGAAAAAATCTTATCCTCCACCCCCTGCTTTTGTGCTGCCATTTTCATGGCAAAATACCCGCCTATTGTGTAGTCAATACGTTTGTCGATTAGAAGGTTAAGTGGCTGCTCTGCTACCTCGGATGAGTAGGAGTTATATACATTATCTTGTTTTGAATGGGCATTTATGATGGAATCAATTTCAGCTCCAAAGCTGCGTGCTGAAGGATATCCGAATTTTAATTTATGGTTGCGAAGAATATTCTCTAACGATACAGTTCCTCGACCGCCGAAAATAGAGTAATCCTCTTTTCTGATAAAGATATGGATCGGCAACACTATAGCCGCAGGAATCGAATAGCAGGCAAATTTTTCCCGTTCAGGATTTTTCGCTATAGCCACATTGCAAAACAATATATCCTGGATTTTCATATTATCCATTAGCCTTTCAACATTACTGCTCAAACGCTGATGGTTGTAATCTTTCAGATTTTCAAAGATGATATTTTCAATATCAGCAGCAATGCCGGTTACTTTATCGCCTTCACAAGAATATAAAGGTGGAATACAGTTATGTCCCCAGATAATAGTATCTTTGGACCATGAATCTCCATCTTCGATAAAAAAAGAGAAAAACATCAAACAGATTACGAGAATAGTATATTGTTTCATAAACATCTCCATTTGCCTATCAGATACAAAGGTAATATTATATTTAATCTTCAGCCATAATAGTAATTAATTATGAAAGAGTTAAACTGTCTGGATTCTATAGGATATAGAACTTTCAAAATCAAGTAGAGTTTTGGTGTAACAGTAAAGAAGTTATTTAAAATAAAGAAATTATCTAACAGTAGGAGAGCTATCAGGAAGATGTCAGGCAAACAGGCAGGAAAGGTTCAGAGGGTAACCGCTTATTGCAGATGCATCGCTATCCCCCTGCAATAAGTGGCAAAATATAAATAACAGCACTATCAGGTATTTTTGTGGTTTCAAAAGCGGGAGTTGAGACGAGTTTACCATTGAGTCTTACCGCTGCACAGAATCGGGTATGTTCAATTTTATTGAGCAGCTCTCTGATAGTCATCCCCTGATGCCACTCCATCGTTTTTTCATCTACAGTTATCATCGGTTTATATCATGTATTGTCATTGTTGTAATAATGGCTATATTTTATAAAGATTTGACAACTTTTAAAAAGTTGTCAAATCTATTCAAATCGATCTGGATATGTTCAAAAAAATCATAAACTGCCTGATTACTCCACGCCGTTTGCCTTGAGAAGCTCCATAACATCTGGAAAATCTATGCCAAGACGCTTGACAGTCTCAACAGTTGGAATGCCTTCGGGTGTCCAGCCACGACGTTTATAAACCGCATCCTTGAGCTGCTCGTAACGTGCTTCCCTGTGTTTACGCAGCACAGCCACCTTTTCAACAACCTCCATGGCTGCGATATCAACCTTGTAATTTTCGGTAAGGTCTTTGTCATACCGTTCAGCACGGGATAGATACTCCTCAACAGTTACAGGACCGACAGAGCGGTAAGGCAGAGCATCATACTGGCGTGTACCGTAACCCATCTTCAGGTTAAACAGCCTCTGGAAATTATAGACTGCCTCACTCATTGGAATAATATCCTCGGGAGATATCTTTCTACCAGTCACAGACGAGAAGAAATCGGCATACCAGCCCACATGTTTCATGACCTTTGCAGGTTCCTGTGTCTGACGGTTATCTTCAGGTACAATGTCATTCCATGGCAGCTTGCACAGACCGCAAAGACCAAACCATGTTCTGAACATCGGAAACCAGTGCAGAGCCTCAGCCTTATTCTCAAATGTTGGCATGAAGTTGTGAACCATATCAAGGAAAATAAGCCACGCCTCATCGTGCTGAGGACCTTTAAGAGCCATACCGTATCCGCCCTGCTGTGCCAATGACTCTTTGGTCATATATTCCGAAAACTCAAGCCCTTTGGACTCCATGCCAATATCCTGCATGATTGCAGAATCAGCACCAAAATCCTTTGCAAATATAGCCTTCATCTTGCGGATACCTTTACCGACAATCATGCCAAACCCCTCACCACGAGCCATCTGATGAAGAAGTTCAAGAGGGCTGAGGCGGTTGCCAAAACTTAAATCCATCCCGCCTGTATGCTCTTTTGTGATAAGCCCCATCTCAAAGCACTCCATCACAAATGCAATGCCGGTTCCAATTGAGATGGTATCCAATCCATAGGTGTCACAGTAGAAATTCATCTCTAAAATAAAGAACGGATCAAACACTCCTAAATTTGAACCACAGCCCGCA
>CAXNND010000308.1:0-3558 GCA_964203105.1 Desulfamplus sp. | reverse complement strand
TTTGATGATATTATACTGAGCCAAGTCAGGATTTTGTTTACCTATTTGCTTGGAGCTGTACTTAGTAGCAATTGAATGCTGATCAAATAAACTTGTAGTATCGGAAATAATGGTGCCTGAAACCGTTTTCCCTATGGGATCGATCTTGTCAACCCTGTGTCCTGTAAGAAGATTTATTCCATTTTTCTGCCTGAATACCTCTGCTCTTCTGACAATCAGATCATCCATATCCCGTGAAGGGTCTGAAATGTTATAGGGCATACCACATGCACTATACGAGACATCGTAACTTTTCTCAAAAACAGTCACCTCCACCTCTGGGTTGTTTCTCTTTGCCCTGCTTGCGGCACTCATACCTGCCGCATCTCCTCCGATGATCACAAATTTCATATTGACTCCATTCGTATCCATATATAAAAATGGTCATACAGAGGTAAAGCTGCATGACCATTAAAGTTAGCAAAATCTGAATAATTTTTTGTCAGTTGCCTATCCTGTTCTTTACTTATTTATCTTCTGCGTTTGCTTCTGATATGCTCTTTAATCCAGTGCAGGTCTCTTAAGAGATCTTCTGACTTGTCAACAAGCTCTGCATTATCAACAGGTTTTTCCATATAGTCGTCTGCTCCGGCATCCATGATCTCATTCATGTTCTCTTTGGAGGCGTGACCAGTAAGTATGAGTATCTTGATGTGTGATGTGGAGTCATTGTTTTTTAGAAACTTGCAGGCTTCAAAACCATCCATCTGAGGCATCATAAGATCAAGGATGATAAGATCAGGATTAAACTGTTTTGCCTTTACACCGGCTTCAAAACCATCCTTTGCTGTGTCAACCTCAAAAGACTCTTCAAGGAAGAGTTTTTCAAGTCCTTTGACAACCAGTTCATTGTCATCAACAATCAGAACTCTTGCTGGTGCATCAATCTGTCTTATCATCATCTTCATGCCCTGTGCTTTAAGTGACTTTTCAAGATCAGATTTAATGATTCTGTGATGCCCACCAGGAGTTACAAAAGAATTTATCTTGCCAGCTTTAACCCATCTCCACATGCTCATCCGGGTTACACCACAATATTTTGCTGCCTGGGGAATTGTCAGAATATCTGGATTTTTGCTCATTTTTTTACTACTCCTTTATGTTTTATATTGTCTGTTGGATTACTATTTGTTTGGTTAGTATTTAAAATGTCATTTGTTTGATAAATACACTTTTTTTCTTTGCCCCTTGATATTTTTCTACATCCCCCCTTTATTCTGTAAAAATGCATACAATGGAAGACAAATATCTACAATTTTATAAGATATTATTTTTACACATATTTTTTCGAGTATAAAACAAATACATTCATAACTTGACCCTGTAAAAAATAGCAAAAGATAAATGTAAAGGCAATAGCAAATATAACATTTTTTTTATTACGTTGATTTTTTTTTCAAACACACACTTTTTTCACATACGCATAGTCTTAAATGTATTTATAAGTCCATTTGTCGAGCTATCGTGTCGGGTCACAACATCACCGTTTTCTAATTCCGGCAGTATCTGGCTTGCAAGCTCCTTTCCTAACTCAACTCCCCACTGATCAAAGCTGAATATGTTCCAGATAACACCTTGAACAAAAATCTTATGCTCATACATGGCAATAAGACTTCCAAGGGTTCTTGGAGTCATTTTTTTAAATAGTATTGAATTGGTGGGTTTGTTGCCTGCGAACACCTTGTGAGGTGCAATCTTTGCAATTTCGGAATCATTTTTCCCCTTAGCTTTCATCTCCTTAATGACCATATCAAGCTCTTTACCATTCAAGAGTGCCTCAGTCTGTGCAAAAAAATTTGATAAAAGGATGTTATGGTGAGTTTTTCCATGGATAGTCTTATGGCTATTATTACCAAGGTTCTCTCTATCTAAGAAATTGTCTGTATTTACAGGATTATGGCTCATTGACGGGGCAAGAAAATCTGCCGGAATCATCTGACTGCCCTGATGGATAAGCTGATAAAATGCGTGCTGTCCGTTTGTGCCAGGCTCTCCCCAGATTACAGGTCCTGTGGAGTAACCGCTTTTCTCACAATTATCAATTTTAGAATCAGCTATACCTCTCCTTTCTTCTGTTGAGATACTTTCAGCGTTTATAGTGATTTTTTGACCGTTTCTGTCAACTGTTTTTCCGTTGCTCTCCATGTTTCCCTGCTGGAAATAGGCAGGAAATCTGTGCATATACTGATCATAGGGAAGAATTACCTCTGTCCTTGCTCCAAAAAAATTGGTGTACCATATTCCAATCAGAGCAAGAATAGCTGGAATGTTTCTCTCTAAAGGAGCTGTTTTAAAGTGGTTATCCATGTCGTGAGCACCGGCAAGAAGCTCCTTGAAGTTATTAAAGCCAATGGCACATGCAATCGGAAGCCCTATGGCAGACCATAGAGAGTATCTCCCTCCCACCCAATCCCAGAATTCAAGGATATTTTCACGGGCTATACCAAACGACTCAACAGCAGATGTATTTGTGGAGATGGCTGCAAAATGGTATCTTACAGCCTGTGGATCACCTGAATGTTCAAGAAACCATCTTCTTGCTGTATGGGCATTGGTCATGGTTTCGAGTGTGGTAAATGTTTTGGAAGCAACCAGAAAAAGGGTTGTTTCAGGATCAACCTTTTTAAGCGTCTCCATAATGTGTGTACCATCCACATTAGAGACAAAATAAAGGGAGATATCTTTATTGATGTATGGCTTGAGGCACTCTGTCACCATGACAGGTCCCAAATCTGATCCTCCAATGCCAATATTGACAATGCTCCTGATCGATTTTCCGGTATATCCCTTCCACGCTCCGGATCGAACCTTGCCGGAGAAATTCTCCATTTGACTGAGCACCCTGTTTACATCATGCATCACGTCACATTCATCAACCATTACAGGGCTATTCGAGAGATTTCTCAGGGCAATATGGAGAACTGACCTGTTTTCCGTTCCATTTATCCTGTCTCCTGAATACATCTTGCTGATAGCATCGTTAAGGTCAGTCTCAACTGCCAATTGACGTAAAAGGGCAAGAGTCTGATGTGTGATAATGTTTTTTGAGAAATCAACCAGTATATCGTTCCAGCGTATTGAAAAATGGTGAAAGCGATCCGGATCGTCTGCAAATAGCTGCTTCATGTGAACATCTTTCATAATCTGATAATGTTCTGTAAGTTTTTGCCAGCTTGATGTAGTTGTGGGATTGATAGTGTTGAGCATAATCGTCTCCTTATTGCGAAGCTCGGGTTTAATACCCCACTGCTTGCGCTGTTTAAAATGAAAAAATTTTTTACTGCCGGCCCTGCTGCCGCTTACGGCGAGGTTGTTCATTAGAACTAAAAAAGCCCTTGTATGCTGTAAATACAAGGGCTTTTTTAGTTCTGATATTTTATGAGAGGCTTTTTTGGCGGAGAGAGAGGGATTCGAACCCTCGGTACCCTATTAAGATACACACGCTTTCCAGGCGTGCACCTTCAGCCACTCGGCCATCTCTCCGCAAGAATTAAGTTGGCAGGTAAATATACTTTCCCA
>CAXNND010000307.1:0-3563 GCA_964203105.1 Desulfamplus sp. | reverse complement strand
AGGACCTCCGAAACTAATAAATCCAAGTTTCAGCCAGAACTTGAACGCCTCAAAAAATGAGGGGTGTGGGACATTATTATTATTCATTTTACGACCAGTAGCTTAGTTAGCTGTTAAATGTTGTGTTTATAAACTATTTGGGGGTTAGGGCTTACACCCCCTATTGCAGAATTCTAATTTACTTCACCACCAGACTCTTGCCATGCTTTTATTCCACCTTCTAAATAAGAAGTTTTGATTTGTTTGTTATTCAGATATTCTGATACAGATTTACTGACAGAGCCACCTTTGACACAATAGATAACTGCTTGTTTATTTTCAGGGATAGCCTTACTCCATTTTTCAATTTGTTCAGGGTCATGCCACGTTGCTCCTGGAATAACAGATGGCTCTGACTCATAATCAGATTTTCGTCTAACATCAAGCAGCACGATATCCTTACTTTTTTCATCATTTTGTTGCTCAAGGATAGACTTTAACTCTTCTGTTTTGATAATTGTTTTCATAGATATATCTCCTTTGGTATAAATAAACTGATTGATATGTCCAAAATAAACTCTATTTCAACTGCAATAACTTCATACCAAGCTACTTATTTCGCTTTATTATGTCATATAGAGTGTGTTGAAAAGAAAAACATTGATTTGCATCAAGAAAATTATATTGCCAGAGTTTAACAATAGAGATAATAGCAACTATCCTAATTCACTTATATATACTGATTGTAACTAATTTGTATCTCAAAATTAGAATTGCCTCTGTGGCTGATAATTAGCTTGACAATTCTTTCCAATTTAATTAGAAAGTTATGTTTATTTGGTAGAATACCCTTAGTTAATTATTGCAAAATAAATTAGATAGTTAGGAGAAGAGAAATGGCTGTACCCAAAAAAAAGATTTCAAAAAGTAGAGGCAGAAAAAGACGTACACATCAGAAGGTTGCTGTACCAACATACACAACATGTCCTGAATGTAAAGAGACAAAATTGCCACATGCAGCATGTTCAGCATGTGGTGTCTATCGTGGCAGAAGCATAATTCGAAAGAGTGTTGAGGAAGAGTAAGTCTTTCAAGATGAAATTGTAGAGGTGCACGGTCGTACATCTCTACTTTAATAAAAAATTTTACAGAGAATTTTTAATTTATGAGTATTGAAACAAAGGTAAGAAAAATAATTGCCGAGAAGCTCTCAAGGGTGGATTCAAGGATTGATATTGAAGATGTTCTACCAGAAGCATCCCTTGTCGATGATCTTGGTGCAGACTCCTTGATGCTTGTTGAACTTATGATGACAATGGAAGAGCAGTTTGAGATTGATATGGATGAGGATGAATCTGATAAACTCAAAACCGTTCAGGATGTTATTGATTATATAAAGTCCAGATCATAAATTTATTGCATAATGTTAAGAGTGCTATGTGATACTGAATAAAAAGTGCACTCGTATTTTAAAGTTACAAGGCAGACAGATGGATATATCGGCAAAAAAACCCATTATTATTGGCAGTGACCATGCTGCCTATCAGCTCAAAGAGAAGATTAGTATCTTTATTGGCTCTCTTGGTATTGATATTAAAGATGCAGGAACATTCAGTGAATCTTCAGTAAATTATGTTGACTATGCAAAAAAAGTGGCTGGTGCAGTCTCAAGATCCGAGTTCTCACGGGGAATACTGCTTTGCGGAACAGGTCTTGGCATGTCCATTGCTGCAAACCGCTTTCCAAATGTAAGGGCTACCCTCTGCAGTGATATTCTATCTGCCAGGATGAGCCGTCAGCACAATGATTCAAACATCCTCGTACTTGGCGGCAGATTGATTGGTGATCTCCTTGCCTTTGAACTTGTTAAAACATGGATTGATACCCCTTTTGAGGGTGGCAGGCATTTAAATAGAATTGAGTCGATTGAAACAATTATACAGTCACAGGAGCTTGGTTTTGAACATAAGCAGCATTGAAACGGTTGATCCTGAAATCGCAGGGATTATCAGGGATGAAGAGTCAAGGCAGAACAGTGGACTTGAACTGATAGCGTCTGAAAATATTGTTAGCAGAGCTGTGATGGATGCTCAGGGTTCTGTTTTGACCAATAAGTATGCAGAGGGGTATCCCTCAAAAAGGTACTATGGCGGTTGTGTCCATGTTGACAGGGTTGAGCAGCTTGCCATTGAAAGGTTGAAATCTCTTTTTCATGCCGATTACGCCAATGTTCAGCCCCATTCCGGTTCCGGTGCCAATATGGCAGCATATTTTGCCCTGCTTGAACCCGGAGATACGATTCTTGGAATGAGCCTCTCTCATGGCGGTCATCTGACCCATGGAAGCAGTGTCAGTTTTTCAGGCAGACTTTTTAACTTTGTCCATTATGGACTCTCAAAGAGCACAGAGATGATCGACCTTGATGAGGTTGAATCGCTTGCCAAAACTCACAGACCCAAACTCATTCTTGCCGGTGCAAGTGCATATCCAAGGGAGCTTGATTTCAAGGGTTTTTCAGCAATTGCAAAAAAGTACGGGGCACTCTTTATGGTGGATATGGCACACATTGCGGGTCTTGTTGCTGCTGGAGTTCATCCGTCACCAATTCCTTTGGCAGATGTGGTTACATCCACAACCCACAAAACGCTCAGAGGTCCAAGAGGCGGCATAATTTTATCTAAAGATGAGCACGGCTCAAAGATACGAAGCCAGATATTTCCAGGTATTCAGGGTGGACCACTTATGCATGTCATTGCTGCCAAAGCTGTTGCCTTTAAAGAGGCTCTTGAGCCATCTTTCAAAGTATATCAGCAGAAGGTTGTTGATAATGCAGCAACCCTTGCATCTGCTCTTGTGCGGAATGGGCTACGTTTGGTTTCCGGTGGGACTGACAACCATCTCATGCTTATAAACCTTTCCAACAAGGGACTTTCAGGAAAGGATGCTGAAAATATGCTTGGGGTTGCCGGTATAACAGTCAACAAAAACAGTGTACCCAATGACCCGTTAGGACCTTTGGTGACAAGTGGAATACGCGTTGGAACACCACTTTTAACATCCCGTGGAATGGGAACAGATGAGATGATTGAGGTTGCATCGTGCATCTGTGATGTGCTTGATAAAAAGAGTGATGCAGAACAAATAAGAGCACGGGTAATGGCACTTTGCAAGGCGTTCCCTATTTACGGCAGCTTGGGTTAATTTAAATGGAGCTTGGCAGACAGGGAATATATTATTGTTGCAGGATTTAGAACATATTCAACTTGAACGTCCTTCGTGGACAGAATACTTTATGGGTATTGCTGATCTGGTTGCCACCCGTTCAACCTGTATCCGGCGTAAGGTTGGAGCTATCCTTGTCAAGGAGAGGAGAATTCTTTGCAGTGGCTATAACGGTGCCCCTTCTAAAATTGCCCATTGTCTTGAGACTGGCTGCCTTCGTGACCAGATGAAAATTCCTTCAGGAGAGAAGCATGAACTTTGCCGTGGAGTTCATGCGGAACAAAATGCGATTATTCAGGCCGCATGTCATGGCATATCTGTAAGTGGTGCAACCCTGTATTGCACAGATCAACCATGTTCTA
>CAXNND010000306.1:0-3567 GCA_964203105.1 Desulfamplus sp. | reverse complement strand
CAAGTAATTGCTCTTGCTGATAAGGTTGTTGCAGCGGTTAAGTCCGGAGCAGTCAAACGGTTTATCGTCATGGCTGGTTGCGATGGAAGACAGAAAGGTCGGGCATATTTCACTGAAGTTGCCGAAAAATTGCCAAAAGATACTATTATCCTAACGGCAGGATGTGCAAAATATCGCTACAACAAACTCAATCTTGGCGATATCGGCGGAATTCCAAGAGTTCTTGATGCCGGACAGTGCAATGACTGTTATTCGTTAGCAGTTATTGCGATGAAACTTCGCGATGCTTTCGGACTTTCTCATATCAATGATCTGCCGCTCTCGTTTGATATCGGATGGTATGAGCAGAAGGCTGCTGCGGTTCTCCTTGCCTTGCTCCATCTTGGCATCAAGGGAATTCGCCTTGGGCCAACACTTCCAGGGTTTGTATCTGCCGGAGTTCTGAAAGTTCTTGTCGAGAACTTTGACATCAAACTCATCGGAGAGGCTGATGCTGATATTGCTGCTATGATGGCTGGAAAATAGTTTAAATTTTTAACTGATTAAGGTCATTTTGTAGAGTTTATTAATAAATTAACAAGGTTTGAGAATTGTGAAAATTGTCAAACCTTGTTAATAAAATCAAGGAGATATAATAGCTGAAAACATTAGATTATTAATTCATCCATAACTGTAAAGGAGAGAGATCATGATTAGTTCAAGGCTTAAGATGTTTTTTGTTGCATCATTTTTCGGTGCGATTGTTATTGCACTTATTGGCTATTATTTCACTGCTCAGGATTTACCGCCATATCCGAAGAAGGTTGTTTCGGAAGATGGAAAACTTCTGACAGGAAAAGATCAAATCATGGCCGGTCAGCAGGTCTGGCAGAAATATGGGCTGATGGATCTTGGAAGCGTGTGGGGACATGGAACATACAGAGGGCCGGATTTTACAGCCCAGGCACTTCACGCCATGGGTGAAAATATGCGGGAAAAGCTGGCTCAGGAGAAATACAAGGCATCCTATTCCACACTGGACACCCAATCTAAGGGCTCAGCAGATTCTGTTGTCATCGAACAGATTAAAACCAATCGTTATGACAAAAATAGCGATACTCTGATCTTAAGCCCGCTTCAGGAATATTCGCTTCTTGAAAACAGGAAATTCTACGACTCGCTCTTTACATCCGGAGACCCGCAAGGTCCTATCAGAGCTGAAACCATCCGTAATCCCGAGGAACGACAACAAATAGCTGATTTCTTCTTCTGGACAGCATGGTGTGCCGGAACTGTACGTCCCTCGGATACTCATACCTACACAAACAATTGGCCTCATGACCCTGCAGTTGGAAATGTTCTTTCCGGTAAATCATTAGTATGGTCTGCCATCTCTCTTGTTATTTTCGGTTTTTTCCTTGGTGTGATAATTTTTATCTACCACAAGTACCGTTTCAATCAGGGATCTCTTGCCTACAAGCCCGAGCTTGCAATGGAGCTTGCAAACGGCAAAATATCCTCAAGTCAGAGAAAAACAGCCAAATTTTTTCTTGTGGTTTCAGCACTGTTTTTTCTTCAGATCAACATGGGCGGACTTATGGCACATTATACTATCCATCCTGATTCGTTCTACGGATTTGATTTTATCGCCAGATGGATTCCCTATAACTGGGTTAAATCGTGGCATCTGCAATTAGCTGTATTCTGGATAGCCACATCATGGATTGGCATGACACTGTTCGTTTCTCCGAGGGTCGGTGGCAGAGAACCCAAATTTCAGGGGCTTCTTGTTGATGTCCTTTTTGTTGCTATAGTTATTGTGGTTGTCGGCAGCTTGACAGGTGAGGTGCTTGGATTGAAAGGCTTGATTGATAAATACTGGTTCTGGCTTGGACATCAGGGTTGGGAATATCTGGAGCTTGGACGTCTGTGGCAGATTCTGCTCCTCACAGGTCTCGTCATCTGGCTGGTTTTGGTGGTTCGTGCGTTACGTTCCGCAATGAAACAGGATCGGTGGGGACTCCCCTCTTTTCTGGCATATTCAGGGATTGCAGTGGTCGGTTTTTTCTGCTTCGGACTTTTTTATGATTCCCATTCCCATTTAACCATTGCTGATTTTTGGCGTTGGTGGGTAGTTCACACATGGGTTGAAGGCTCTTTTGAGTTCTTTGCATCAGCAGCAATTGTATTTGTTCTGGTCAACCTTGGCCTCACAGAGTTGGCATCAGGGCTTCGCACTGTATATTTTACCGTGGGTATTGCGATGTTTTCAGGAATAATCGGCGTTGGTCACCATTATTACTGGTTTGGTGAGCCTTCGTTATGGTTAGCATTGGGGTCGACTGTTTCAGCACTTGAACCGATACCGATTCTCCTTCTTCTGTCAGAAGTGTGGCACGGACAGAAAACACTGGTTAAAGCCGGAAGTGATTTTCCCTACCGATATCCCCTTATGTTTTTGATGGCATCTGTAACATGGGAATTTCTCGGTGCAGGTGTTATGGGACTTTCTATCACCACGCCTGTTGTCAACTACTTTGAACATGGAACCTATCTGACAGTTAATCATGGTCATACTGCCCTGTTCGGTACATACGGAATACTTGCTATAGGGCTGCTTTTGTTCTCCATGAGAGGATTGGTAAAAGATGGAGGTTGGAGTGAAGGGTTCCTGAAAATGGCTTTTTGGGGAACAAACATCGGTTTACTTGGGATGTTTCTCCTGACATTGCTGCCAGTAGGTATTCTTCAGGTGCTGGATAACATACAGTATGGATTCTGGCATGCCCGTTCGGATGATTTCTGGAACCAGGGTATAATCAAGGCTTTGGGGGTTATCCGTATGTTTCCTGACCTGATTCTTATTCTCGGCTCCTTTGGGCTTATGATGTTCATGCTAAAGGCAATGAAAAATCTGAAACCTGTTGAAGTCAGCGAAGGCGGCAGTTTTTAAGTTTAATGGAAATAATATATGAACAATTTAATAGTAATAGGACATCCTGACAAGGATAGCTTTTGTTATGATGGTATAATGAGAACGATTAGGGATGAACTTGATTTGAACAAGGAAAAGGTTGAGCTTATTGATCTGTACGAAGATAAATTTTCACCCTCCCGTCATAACAAAAATAAAGAGATAGTAGAAAAGTATCAAGGTCTGGTAACATGGTCAGACAGGATATATTTCATATCTCCTGTCTGGTGGTTCAGATGTACACCTTTGTTGGAAGGATTCTTCGATCAGGTGTTTGTACCAGGATTTGCGTACGAATTTGTCACTATCACTAAAAAATATGGCTATCCAAAACCTTTACTGAAAGATAAAAAAGTAAGAACATACCTTACACACGGGGCACCTGCCTTACCTGTTTTGACGCTATATCTTAATTCAGTCAAGTTGAGGCTTGTAATGGGTGTTTATTCATTTGTATTTGGTTGGTTCAAAACAGAGACAAGACAATTTTGGAGTGTCCCTTACGTTTCAGAAACAGACAGAAAAAACTATTTGGAAAAGGTTAAAAAAGATATCAGAAAAGATTTAAAACTTTGAGGAGAGTAAAATGATTAAATGTATTGAAGTGTTTAAAG
>CAXNND010000305.1:0-3574 GCA_964203105.1 Desulfamplus sp. | reverse complement strand
TGTTAAAAAATATCTAAGGTCAAGACAATTTTAAGGGTTCTTCAAAATTTGTATGTTTTAATATAAAAGAAAGTTCATTTTTTTCTTAAGTTGATCGTATGTATCTATTACGTCAAAATCGGGAAACTCTCGAATTACATTATCTGGAGGTCTGAAAAAAAAACCATGATCTGCCTCCTTTATCATGGCAGTGTCATTATATGAATCACCAAATGCAATTGTGGTATAGTTCAGCCCCTTAAATGCCTTGATAGCCTGCTTTTTCTGGTTTGCCTGCCTCAGTTTGTAATCTGTAATTTTTCCGTCGCTATCCACAACAAGGCTGTGGCAGAGCAGGGCAGGATAGTTGAGCTTTTTCATTAATGGTCTGGCAAACTCCTCAAATGTATCTGACAGAATAATAATCTGGGCACGCTCTCTTATCCAGTTGAGAGTCTCCAAAGCACCCTCAAGTGGCTCAACTGTTGAAATAATATCAGTAATATCCTTTAGTTTAAGACTATGTTCGTCAAGTACTTCAAGTCTCTTTGTCATCAGAACATCATAGTCACTTATCTCTCTTGTTGTGAGTTTAAGCTCCTCAATACCGGTCTTCTCTGCAACATTTACCCATATTTCGGGAATAAAAACCCCTTCAAGATCAGAACAGATTATCTTCATTGTATTGTCCTCTTAATATAGTCTTAACCAAGATTATACATTGTAGTCTTTAAAAAATCGCCCATTTTAGTTTTTAACATGAGTTTGGATTGATAATCCTCAATAAATAGCTTGATTGTCATGTTGTAATATCGTCTTCAATTCTTATAACAACCGGTTCTTCCGGTATTGCATCAAGGGCTGATATCTCTTTTAGTGCAATTTGTATATCTTTCTCAATTGCCCTGTGGGTAATCATAACAACAGGCACTGGTCCATTGGTTCGTCTTCCCTTTTGGTGAACAGATTGAATACTGATCTTGCGATTACCAAGTATTCCTGTAATATTTGAGAGTACGCCTGGGCGGTCGGCTGCCGCAAGCCTTATATAGTAACACGTATCTATCTCTGTGACAGGCATAATTGGAATTTTTCTGATGTTACTCTCCTGAAACCCTAAAATGGGCACTCTTGTTCCGCTGCTGATAGCAGATCCGATATCAGCCCGACTTGCCACCATGATATTTCTTACAATATCTGCAATATCACTTAGAACTGCACTTGCTGTTGGCATCATGCCCGCTCCTGCACCATAGAGCATGGTCTCTCCTGTAGCATCGGCATTGATAGTCACCGCATTCATAGAGCCGTTAACATGGGCAAGTGGATGAGCTGTCGGAATCATTGCAGGATGAACCCTTGCTTCAACTCTGTCTGTATTGTTCTTGCTGATGGCAAGCAGTTTAATGGTATAGCCAAATTCCCTTGCAAATTCGATATCCATTGGGGTTATTCTGCTTATACCTTCAACATGAATATCGTTGAGATTAATCTCCATCCCATATGCAATTGCTGTAAGTATTGCAAGTTTATGAGCAGAATCGTGTCCTTCAATATCCAAGAAAGGGTCAGCCTCTGCATATCCTTTAGCCTGAGCCTCCCTGAGTGCCACATCAAACGGGCATCCCTCCTGAGAGATTTTGGTCAGAATATAGTTGCATGTTCCATTAAGGATCCCTGTAATAGAATTGATACGATTTGCCACAAACGACTCTCTGATAGTTTTTATTACTGGCATACAGCCGCCGACACTTGCTTCAAATGCAAAATCGACTTCGTGCTCTGATGCAGTTTTAACAATAGCATTTCCATATTCAGCAATAAGTGCCTTGTTTGCAGTTACCACATGTTTGCCACTTTTTAGTGCTGTGAGAATAAAATCCTTTGCAACTGTTTTGCCGCCAATAAGTTCGACAATAATGTCAATATCAGGATCATTTATTGCCTTGCGGGCATCTGAAATAAAAACCCCCTCTTTAAATTGCACTCCTCTGTCAGTTTTGCTATCAAGGTCTGCAACATATTTGAGATTTAAAGATGCTCCGAGTTTTGACTCAAGCACCTGCTGCTTTTCAATGAGGAGTTTTGCAACCCCTGTTCCCACAACTCCGCATCCTAAAATGGCTACGTTTATCTGTTTCATTTAAAAAAATCCTCTTATTGCCCAAATGATCCCAACATTTATTGTTGTTAATCTGCCTTCAATTTAAAATATGTTTTAAATACAATATCAGAAAGATGATGTCAAAAAGGTTTTGACATTTTGAATTAATAAGTTTACTGTTTTTCACTTAAATTTTAAACTTATGTTTGTAATAATGAGGAGTTTTCAATGGGTAAATCTTTGACTTATGCTGACGCCGGTGTGGATATAAGTAAAGCAAATGATCTTGTTCACATCATAAAACAGCTTGCCAAAACAACACCGAGATCAGGCGTTATGGGGGAGATCGGCGGTTTTGGCGGTCTTTTTTCGTTGAACCTTTCCCACTATACTCATCCTGTGCTGGTAAGTTCAACCGATGGTGTAGGAACAAAGCTCAAAATAGCCTTTGCAATGGATAAACATAATACTATTGGTATTGATCTTGTTGCGATGTGCGTAAATGATATTGTTGTTCAGGGTGCAAAGCCGCTTTTCTTTCTTGATTATCTTGCTATGGGCAAATTGAATAACGGAGTGGCTGGAAAGATTATTGAAGGGATTGTAAACGGGTGCTGCGAAGCCCAATGCGCCCTTATTGGCGGAGAGACCGCCGAGATGCCTGGCATATACCATGAGGGTGAGTATGATATGGCCGGCTTTACTGTTGGAATTGTCGATAACTCCAAAATCATAGATGGCTCAGAGATAAGAAACGGTCATAAGCTTATCGGACTTGCATCCAGTGGAGTTCACAGTAATGGGTTCTCTCTCGTCCGTAAGATCTGTTTCGAAAAATGTGGTTACACTGTTGAAACACATATCCCTGAGCTTGGAAAAACCCTTGGTGAAGAGCTGATTACACCAACAAGAATTTACACACAGACGGTACTCGGTCTTATACGAGATCTGCCGGTTCACGGACTTGCACACATTACAGGTGGCGGTATCGATGAAAATATAATCAGGGTTATTCCTGATGCCTGTAAGGTTATTATAAACAAAGGGAGCTGGGATATTCCTCCGGTTTTCAAATTCCTTCAGGATGCAGGTGATGTAGAAGAGCATGAGATGCATCGCACCTTTAATAATGGTATTGGTATGATTGCAGTTGTTCCGGAAAATTCTGCCCAGGATTTTATGGACAGACTCAATGCAATGGAGGAAAAAGCCTACATTATCGGAGAGATTGCATCCCGAACAGATTCAGATGTCCAGGTGAAGTGGGTATAAAACCATCAAACAGTGTAAATCATGATTATACTTGGCATTGAATCTTCATGTGATGAGACAGCAGCCGCAATTGTTGAAGATGGTAAAATTATACTATCTTCTGTGGTTTCATCTCAGGTAGCTGTTCATCATAAATATGGTGGTGTTGTGCCAGAACTTGCATCAAGAATGCACATTGAATCCATTATACCTGTTGTAATCAATGCTGTCGAGTCAGCC
>CAXNND010000304.1:0-3577 GCA_964203105.1 Desulfamplus sp. | reverse complement strand
TATCTTAAGTCCGGTGATGGCAAAAATAAAGACAGGTATTGTCATTAAAATAATAATCCAGCAGACAGGATTTGAATCATACCAGGGAGTAATAAGTCTTCTGAAAACAGTGCTCTCGTCAAGTTCCATATCCTCTGTAATTTCCTTTGTTTTCACGTTTTTTCAGGTTCTGTTTCACGCTCTTTTTATGTTTTTAACACAACATATCGAATTTTATCTTGACATTAAACTACATATTGATTACTCTCATCAAAAATCATCGTTATTGAACCAACCTGCTGTTTCCCATCAAAGTGGTTTATAACCAGAAATTAAAATCAAATAAATAATAACAATAAGAACTATTATAAACGGATATTTAGCCATTAAATAATCTAATACTGCATCTATTTCAAGAGGTATATAAATGTTTGAAAAGATAAAAAAACGGGATGGAAGAGTTGCTGAATTTGATTCATCCAAAATAAGTGATGCCATAGCCAAGGCAGGTCAGGCAACCGGAGAATTTGATGAGCGGGAGGCAAAAAAACTGACACTCAAGGTTCTGACACTTGCCAAAGATCTACGCCTTGGAAATTGCCCTGATGTTGAAGAGATACAGGATATTGTAGAGCGTGTTCTTCTTGACTCTCCTTTTTACAAAACTGCCAAATCATATATAATTTACCGTGAACAGCACAACCAGATAAGAAAGATTACCATACGGGAACATGTTGAGTTGATGGACAGCTATATCAGAAAGATGGACTGGAAAGTGAAAGAGAACAGTAATATGAGTTACTCACTCCAGGGTCTTAATAATTACATCTCATCGGATATAACTGCCGAATACTGGCTAAATTGCATATATCCTCCCGAAGTCAGAAATTCACACAACAGGGGAGATATTCATATACACGATTTAAGCCTTCTCTCTGTGTATTGTGTTGGCTGGGATCTTCAGGATCTTCTTATTGAAGG
Organism: Desulfamplus sp.; assembly: GCA_964203105.1. GTDB lineage: Bacteria > Desulfobacterota > Desulfobacteria > Desulfobacterales > Desulfobacteraceae > Desulfamplus. The sequence goes on along the minus strand of CAXNND010000304.1, from coordinate 2,617 downwards.
ATTCAAGGGTGTTGCAGGGAAGGTGGAAAGCTCTCCTCCTCGCCACTTCAGAACAGCACTTGGGCAGATGGTAAACTTTTTTTACACTCTTCAGGGGGAAGCAGCCGGTGCACAGGCAATGTCCAACTTTGATACGCTTCTTGCTCCGTTTGTAAGGGAAGATGCTCTTGGCTACAAAGAGGTAAAGCAGGCTCTTCAGGAGTTTGTCTTTAATATCAACATTCCGACCCGAGTTGGTTTTCAGACTCCATTTACCAATATTACAATGGATCTTAATGTCCCGTCAATTCTGAAAGATTCTCCTGTAATCATCGGTGGGCAATACCGCGAGCAGACATATTCAGATTTTCAAAAAGAGATGGATGTCATCAACAGGGCATTTGCCGAAGTGATGATGGAAGGTGATGCCAAAGGTCGTGTTTTTACATTCCCGATTCCAACCTACAACATAACAGAGGATTTCAACTGGGATAACCCCAACCTTGAAAGTATCTGGAAAATGACCGGAAAATATGGCATTCCCTATTTTTCCAACTTTGTCAATTCAGATATGTCTCCTGATGATGCCCGTTCAATGTGCTGCCGTCTTCGTTTAGATAACAGGCAATTACAGAAACGAGGTGGGGGACTATTTGGTGCCAATCCGCTTACCGGCTCCATCGGTGTTGTAACGATAAATATGCCCCGCATAGGATATCTTGCTGACAGCGAAAAAGATTTTATGAACAGGCTTGATGAACTTATCAAAATTGCTGCTGACTCGCTTATCATAAAAAGAAAGGTTCTGGAAAAATTTACAACTGGTAATCTCTATCCGTACTCAAAATTCTATCTGAGAAAGATAAAGGAGCAGTCAGACTGTTACTGGAGGAACCACTTTTCAACTATTGGTATCCTTGGTATGCACGAGGCGTGTATCAACTTTCTTGGTGAAGGGATTGCATCTGAAAAGGGGCGTGAGTTTGCTGTCAGGGTGATGGATCATATCCGTAAAAATATGGAAACAATTCAGGAGCAGACGGGCGAGATGTATAATCTTGAGGCAACACCAGGAGAGGGAACTACCTATCGGTTTGCCATGATGGATAAACAGAGGTATCCTGAAATTATCTGTGCCAATGAGAATGAATATAAAAATGGAAGCTCTCCTTTTTATACCAACTCAACTCATCTCCCTGTAAATTATACAGATGATCTGTTTGAAGCATTAGAACTTCAGGATCAGTTACAGACACGATACACAGGTGGAACTGTTTTACATCTGTTTCTTGGTGAGCAGGTTTGTGACCCTGAGATTGTCAAAAATATGGTTAAAAAAGTAGCACTGAACTATAAACTTCCATATTTCACAATCACACCAACATTCAGTGTCTGCCCTTCACATGGGTATATTGCAGGCGAAACCGAAACATGTCCCAACTGTGGCGAAGAGACAGAGGTATATTCACGGGTTGTCGGATATTTGCGACCTGTTAAGCAGTGGAATAACGGCAAACAGACAGAGTTCTGTATGCGTAAAACATTTAAGGTTGCCTCTTGAGTTGACTATAAGATGAATTGTATGGCTATTATTCATAATCCTCCGTCACATAAATACAAGAGGTTCTAATGACCCTCAAAATCGGAGGATTTCAGAAAAATACGTTGATCGATTTTCCAGGAGTTGTGGCTTCACTTGTTTTTACACAGGGATGTAATTTCAGGTGTCCCTACTGCCACAACCCTGGGCTTATAGCCTTTCCAGTATCTGAATCATCCACTACATCTAAAGCTGTTCAGTTATCTAACACGCCCGCTCCAGTTAATGCGTCTGAGATATTTGCATTTCTTAAAAGACGAAAAGGGTTGATAGATGGAGTGGCTATAACAGGTGGAGAGCCAACATTGCAACCAGGTCTTGAGCCATTCTGTTTTAGGCTCAAAAATATGGGGTTGAAAGTTAAATTAGATACAAACGGAAGTAAGCCTGATGTTATTGATAATCTTTTGAAAAGGGAGCTTGTTGATTTTATTGCAATGGATATTAAAAGTAATAAGACGGGTTACCAATATCTAACAGGAGATATAAACAGTAAAGGTTCCGGTTTTGCCCCCATACTTAAAAGCATCAGACTGATAATTAAACGTTCACCAGCCTATGAATTCAGAACTACCTGTGTAAAACCCTTTATCTCGTCTGAAATAATGGCTGAAATCGGTGAGATGATAAAAGGGTCATCTCATTATGTTCTGCAACACTGTTCAAAAAATGTAAATATGCTGAACCCCGAGTTTTTTAAGACCCACGATCTATTTGCAAGTCCCTCTCTGCATGATAGGCAATCTCCACTTGTCAAAGATGTTGATTACCCTTTTTTCAATGATTCTGAACTTGCAGAGCTTCAAGATATAGTTAAAGGTTATGTTAAAAGTTGTTCTATCAGATGATGTTACTATCTTAAAAACTTTCAGCCGGATAAACCATATTTCCTGAAATCGACAGATCATATCCTCCCAACTCATAAGCCTTCTCCTTTAAAAAAGACTCTTTAAACATCCCGAGGAACAGTTGAATACCCTGATCAAAGAACCGTTCCTTGGATATCAGCAGATCAAACCGTTCCCAGCAGAGCGGAAT
>CAXNND010000303.1:0-3577 GCA_964203105.1 Desulfamplus sp. | reverse complement strand
CCAATATTTAACCGCTTTGAGCGGTTCATATTTACAAGCCTCCGGCTTTGCCGGAGGTTGGTGACTCCTTATATTTGTATAAATTAAAGTTTTCATATTATAGTCTGATTTCTATCATATCAGCTATAGATAAAGAAGGAAATCACTGGCACAGGTGGAAATTCCCCAGCAACGCTATACAGGATTGTATTTACTATGATAGTTATTTTATCACCAATATGGCGTATCGACAATGCTTTCTGAAAGTTCCAGAACTTTCAGAAATTCGGGAATAACAGAACAATTTCATGCGATTACCCTATATCCTATATTTTATGGGCTTGACTGAAAACACCGCTGCTGATAATAAGACGACATGAAAGAAAAACAGATAAAATATGAGCGTTGGCGAAAAGAGATGGTTGACCGCCAGATTGTTGACAGGGGTATTACAGATACCGGAGTCATTAATGCCATGCTCACAGTTCCAAGACACCTGTTTGTAAGCGAAGCACTTACCGACAGTGCCTATATGGATTACCCCCTGCCGATAGGAGAGAGTCAGACTATATCCCAGCCATACATCATAGCGGAGATGACCCAAGCCCTTCAACTTAATAAAAATCACCGTGTTCTTGAAATAGGTACAGGTTCTGGCTATCAGGCTGCTGTGCTTGCCCAGATAGCCTCCCGTGTTTATACGATTGAACGGAACAATACCCTTTTTATGAGAACCCGAAAACTTTTTGATACATTTAAGTATCATAACATTATTACAAAATACTCTGACGGGACCATAGGTTGGAAATCAGAAAGCCCCTTTGATGCAATTATGGTTACAGCAGGTGGTGAAAAGATTCCCCAGCCTCTTATTGATCAGCTTGAAGTGGGTGGCAGGCTTGTAATGCCTGTCGGCGGACTGATGGCTCAGGAACTTCTGCTGCTTGAAAAGAACATTTCTGGAACTTCAATTAAGAATCTTGGTGGATGCAGATTTGTAAAGCTTATTGGCCAGCACGGCTGGAAGGACTGACCTTAAATTTATGCTAAGAAGACTTTATGACTGGGTTATTGGATGGGCTGACAGACCAGGTGGTATATGGGCACTGTTTGTGCTGGCATTCTGCGAATCATCTTTTTTCCCCATACCGCCTGATGTCTTGCTTATTGCACTTGCTGTTGGTGCTCCTGCAAAATCTTTCAGATTTGCACTGGTTTGCAGTGCTGGATCAGTAATTGGAGGCGTTATGGGATATATTATTGGCTGGCAGTTTATGGACATTGCCGGAGGCAAGATTATCTCATTTTACGGACTAACTGATCAGGTTGACTATATTGCCACACTCTTCCGTAAGTGGGACGCATGGGCAGTTGCCATTGCAGGCTTTACACCGATTCCGTATAAACTTTTTACAATAGCTGCTGGTGCATTTGATATGAACTTTCCGGTTTTTCTCATATCGTCAGCAGCTTCTCGCAGCTTGCGGTTTGTGCTTGTAGCCGCCATGATCTACTATTTTGGTGCTGGAATCCGCAACTTTATTGAAAAATACTTTAATCTCTTGGCAACAACATTTACAGTACTTCTGGTTGCAGGATTTGCTGCGATTAAATTTCTATTTTAGAGGGAATCCGAACATTTCCCTTCTGGGATACCTTAGAGACAGATATGTATTGGTTAATAAATGAGTCTCCCGGAGTTCAGCAACTATGAAAGAATATACCCCTTTGCAAGCTCCATATAATCCTGAGCCTGCGAATTTATCCACGCCTCATTACGTCCAAGTTCCTGAGCCATAATCTGGGCAACTTCCGGTGCCATCTCCATGCTGACCCGGGCATCAAGCAGAAGCATTCTGATCCTGCGTGACAAAAAATCCTCAACAGTTCTTGCCATCTCATGCCGTGCTGCCCACACCACATGTGCTCTGGTATATTCATAATCAGGGTGCAGCCTCTTTCCAAGGGTTTGATTCTGGTGAACCATATCATCTATCTGTGCCCTGTCTGACCCATAGAAATATGCCGGTGAATCAAAATCTGTATTTTTCACATAACCATGAATTGGCATGTTGTGGGTGACACACCTTTTTTCAGGCAATCCACCTACCATCCACGCCTTGTTTACAGTATCCTCAGCCATTTTACGGTATGTTGTCCATTTACCGCCTGTAATTGTGATAAGACCGGATAGGGATACCATAAGTTTGTGACTTCTTGATATCTCTTTGGTGCTCTGATCCAAGCCTACATCCTCCTGTGCAGCAAGTGGACGCAACCCAGCAAAAATACTTAAAACATCCTCTCTGCAAGGATCCTTTTTTAAATACTGTGCCGCTGTTGTAAGAACAAACTCAATCTCATGCTCCAGGGCACGCGGCTCAAGCAAGGCATCGTCTATCTTAAGCGGAGTATCTGTAGTTCCAACAACCACCTTTCCATGCCAGGGGACAGCAAAAAGAACCCTGCCATCAGATGTTTTTGGAATCATAATTGCAGAATCTCCCTGCAGAAAAGATTTGTCTAAAACCAGATGTATCCCCTGACTTGGACGCACCATTGGTTTTGATAAGGGGTTGTCCATCCTCATTATCTCATCAACAAAAACACCAGTGGCATTTATGACTACCCTTGAGTGGACAGTTTGCCCGTCTGACTTGATACCATCCTCATCTGAAGAATGGATAATATATTCAGCTTCTGTGTAATCTTGATCCTTTACCATAACCCCTGCAATCAGGTTATCTCCACCCCTGATCAAGCCGGTCACTCTCATGTAGTTCAAAACCACCGCACCGTTTTCCACGGCAGTCTGGGCAAGGTTGATGGCAAGGCGAGAGTCATCAAACTGACCATCATGGTAAATAACGCCGCCATTTAGGTGATCTTCATCAAGATTTGGTATAGCCTTCATCGTCTCTTCACGAGATATTTTTTCAGATGGTCCAAGTCCTAATTTTCCAGCCATCATGTCATAGACCTTCATGCCAATATTGTAGAACGGTCCCTCCCACCAATCATAGCTTGGAATTATAAACGCCTGATTTTTAACAAGATGTGGTGCATTTTGACGCAGAAGACCCCGTTCGTGCAGAGCCTCAAATACAAGAGAGATATCACCCTGTGCAAGATAACGGACCCCTCCGTGAACCAACTTTGTGCTTCTGCTTGATGTCCCCTTTGCAAAATCCGACTGCTCCAGCAGAACTGTTGAGTAACCGCGGGCAGCGGCATCCACAGCAATTCCAAGTCCTGTTGCTCCACCGCCGATAATCACAATATCCCATATTTTTTCAGGCTCATCTGTTAATTGCTTTAATAAATGGTCTCTTTGCATATTTTAGCCCCAATTTTATCATTAAATAAAATAAATCTCCCATGCTGATTCTTTTGGTAGTGAATGTAGCAGTAATCAAGAATCTGATAACATCTTCTATAACCGTTCTTTGGCTTTTATCAAGTTTATTTATCCTTAAAGTTTTTTAATCCACCAACGATACATTTACACCAACCTCAAGATCAGAAAGCAGATGTTCATACACCAGACCATTTTATCAGCAAATTCAAAAAGTTCTTTTACTTGATTATTTCCATCAAT
>CAXNND010000302.1:0-3579 GCA_964203105.1 Desulfamplus sp. | reverse complement strand
TGGGTGGATTATCCTCGGCTGTTGAACTTTTAGGCTGTATAACAACAACAATATCCAGTCCATATTTTTTTGCAAAATCAAAATCTCTCTGATCATGGGCTGGAACTGACATTACCGCACCTGTTCCATACTCCATTAATGCAAAATTGGCGGTATAGATAGGCATCCGTCTTCCGTTGGCAGGGTTGATGCACCAGGCACCCACAAAAACGCCCTCTTTTTCGTAATTCTCAATCGCAGAAGATGACCGCTCCTGTCGTGATATTTTGTCAACAAACGCTGCAACTTCACTCTCCTGAGCAGTCCCCCTTGAGAGAGATTCAACCAGCGGATGTTCAGGTGCAAGACACATAAAAGTTGCACCAAAAAGTGTGTCAGGTCTTGTGGTAAATACCTTTATATATTCATCTTTTCTATTAAGGTTACCTTCATGCCCATCAATTTTGTTTTTACCTTGTTCAATCTTGAATGAAATTTCAGAGCCAGTGCTTTTACCGATCCAGTTTTTCTGCATCAGCGTAACCTTTTCAGGCCATCCAGGTAGCTTGTCACAATGAAAAAGAAGATCATCGGCATAATCAGTAATTCTGAAAAACCACTGCCACAATTTTTTTTGCTGAACCATCTCACCGCACCGCCAGCAGAGATCTGCCTCCACCTGCTCATTTGCAAGCACTGTCTGACAGTGTTCACACCAGTTGACATAGGACTCTTTTCTATAGACCATATCCTTTTCAACCATTTTGAGAAACAGCCACTGCTCCCATCTGTAATATTCAGGTTTGCATGTGGCAACCTCTCGCTCCCAGTCATAGGAGAAGCCCATTCTTTTAAGCTGATTTCGCATGGTGCGGATATTCTCATAAGTCCATACAGCAGGATGGGTTTTATTATCAATCGCTGCATTTTCCGCAGGCATACCAAATGCATCCCACCCCATTGGATGGAGTACATTGTATCCGTTCATTCTTTTATATCTTGCCACCACATCACCAATGGTGTAGTTTCTTACATGACCCATGTGTATTTTACCGGAGGGGTAAGGAAACATCTCCAGCAGGTAATACTTCTTTTTTGCCTGATCTTCAGATGCACGGAAAATGTGATTTTTCTCCCAGTACTCCTGCCATCTTGACTCTACTTTTTCAGGACTGTAACGTTCATCCATCATAATATACACGCCTCCGCAAAACATATATTTGAGATATTTTAATTTAATTAAATTACAGGTTGCAAATTACTTGAAATCAATGGGTTAATTATGGATTAAGAAAATCACTTCAAAGAACATGTTAGTAAAATTTAAAGTGCAGATAAATGCCACAATATCCTGCAAATAGCAAGTCTGACAAGTCAAGATAACCAATAAGATATTCTTTAGCCTTAATCAATAAGGCTAAAGAATAAAAATAGCCTATTAAAATGTTCAATAAGAATACTGAAAAAGGAGGATGCAAAAACAGGCATTGAATGACAAGAAAGATATTGATTAATGCACTTGATTCCGGTGAGTGTAGAATCGTTACAATCAAAGACAACAAATTAGAAGAGCTGCACCTTGAAACAGAATCAAGAGAGATAACACAGGGCAATATTTACAAGGCAGTCATTACAAGAGTGGAACCGAGTCTCCAGGCAGTATTTGTTGATTATGGTGCTGAACGGCAAGGTTTTCTGCAACAACAGGAGATACACAGCGACTATTTTCTGGACAATGATTCAGGTAACAGAACCCTGAATTATGTTGTTAAAAAAGGACAGGAGGTTATTGTTCAGGTTACCAAAGAGCAGGTAATGCACAAAGGGGCAATGCTTACCACCTTCATCTCCTTGCCCGGACGATTATCTGTATTAATGCCAGGTACCCCCACCCGTGGAGTATCAAGACAGATCACTTGTGAAGAGGAGCGTAAACGGCTCAAATCCCTTGTTGAATCCATGAAGCTGCCGGAAGGGTTTGGATTGATTGTAAGAACCGCGGGGAAAGATGCCACCAAAACCATGCTGGCTAATGATCTTAAATATCTTATGCGGGTCTGGAAAAACATCAGTGATAAAAGCATAGAGAGTCCTACTCCTTCCCTTTTATATAAGGAGCAGAACCTTGCTGTCAGAACCTTGAGAGACTATTTCACAGCCGAGGTTTCCGAAATTCTAATAGATGATGAGGATGTATTTAAAGAGGTAAAGGAGTTCATAAAGGTTATAGCTCCAAAACAGCAGAACATTGTCAAGTTTCTTAGAGGGGAAACTCCTATCTTTTCCAAACATGGGCTTGAAGAGCAGATTGCCTCTATATTTGAAACCCACGTTCCGTTAAAATCAGGAGGAGCTATTGTAATTGACCAGACAGAGGCTCTTGTTGCAATTGATGTAAATTCAGGAAAATCTACCGGTAAAAGAAACATTGAACAGACAGCATTTCACACAAACCTTGAAGCTGCCGAGGAGATTGCAAGACAGTTGAGGCTTCGGGATATGGGTGGTCTCATTGTCATTGATTTTATTGACATGAAAGAGAGTCGCCACAAGGCAGAAGTTATGAAAAACCTCAAAACATTCCTTAAATCAGACAAGGCAAAAACAAAGGTAGGGATGATTTCAAAATTTGGTTTACTGGAGATGTCTCGCCAGAGAATCAGACCATCTATAACATTTGGAAATTTTACAACCTGCATTCATTGTCAAGGACGAGGTATGCTCCCTTCTGTAGAGAGCATTGCACTTGCTTTTATCCGTCAACTAAATCTCAACACAATAAAAGGTGATATAAGAGTCGTTACAGCCACCCTGCCAGGAGATGTGGCAGACTACATTCTTAATAAAAAACGCAAAGAGATTGTAGATATTGAAAACAAACGCAATATGACCATATCCATAATAAGTGATGACACCATGGTAAGAGGAGACAGCAAGATTCTATGTGATAAGTTTATATGAAAGTAAAGACGCACTGCCGTGAATCTGTATAAGTTCATCATTGGTTATAACTCAGGGACATGGCTGTTATTCTGTCTTGACAGAACCATCTCTTTTGTGTATCTGGAACAGTTTCAACTTGTAATTGAAGGGTATTTTTCTGGAATATTTGATTCTCCTGCACAACTGTTATTCCATCCTTTATTGTATTGGATTCAGATTGAGTTTTGCATGAAGTCTATTCATGGAAGATTGTCTCTAAAGAAAAAATATTATTTATCAATTTTAAAATCTATGGAGGAGTTTTATGATCAGCACAGCATATGCAATGGGACAGGCGGGATCCTCAGGGGCACCGGCAGGTGGTGGTGGCTTAACAGCTTTTGTTCCCCTGATTTTGATGTTTGTTATCTTCTACTTTCTGTTGATACGGCCCCAGCAAAAAAAGGCAAAAGAGCATCAAAACATGATAAACAACCTTAAAAAAGGTGAGAGGATTATAACATCAGGCGGAATACATGGTACAATAACTTCACTTGGAGATACCACGATATCTCTTGAAATTGCTGAAAATGTGAAAATTAAAATTAACAGGGGCAATGTTGCCACTGTTAACCACAAGTCCTCTGCTCCGCAGAAAACAAAAGAAAAAGAGAAGAC
>CAXNND010000301.1:0-3581 GCA_964203105.1 Desulfamplus sp. | reverse complement strand
TGTTGATGTTCCGTCAGGATTTACAGACCCTTCAACAGCTCTTCCTGTCCAGATATTTTTATGGGCAGACAGCCCTGAACGGGGATTTTTGGAAAAGACTTCAGCGGCAATTATGGTGCTTCTTACATTTTTGATAGCCATGAATGCTTTAGCAGTAATATTGAGGAAAAAGTTTGAAAAACGGTGGTAAAACAATAGCCGTAGGCTAAAGCCATCGGCTGAAAAATGTAAGCCCCTTTAAATAAAGGGGCTTGGAAAACTTAGCCCATAGCTTTAGCTTAGGGCGATAACTTATAAACACAGGAGAAAACATTACATGAAAGTCAAAAAAATTTTCGCAGGCTTGGGAGTTGCAGCAGCATTAACTTTTGGTGCAATAACGTTTAACAGCAATGCTTTTGCAGGTTCGGCAAGGGATTATATCAGCGTTGTGGGTTCTTCAACAGTTTACCCGTTTGCAACAGTTGTGGCAGAGCAGTTTGGCAAAACAGCAGGATTTAAAACCCCTAAAATTGAATCCACAGGTACAGGCGGCGGTATGAAACTTTTTTGTTCAGGCGTTGGGGTTCAGCATCCTGACATTGCCAATGCCTCAAGAAGAATAAAAGAATCAGAATGCGAAATGTGCGATAAAAACGGTGTAAAGGATATTCTTGAAGTTAAAATTGGTTATGATGGTATTGTCCTTGGAGCTTCAAAAAAAAGTTCTCCTATGAATATTACAAGAAAAGAGCTTTTTCTTGCACTTGCTGCCAATGTGCCAGAGCCTGGTGGAGCAGAATCAGTTGTGCCTAATCCCTACAAGACATGGAAAGATATTAATCCAGCCCTTCCGGCCAATAAAATTGAAGTTCTGGGACCTCCACCGACATCAGGGACAAGAGATGCCTTTGTTGAACTTGTGATGGAAAAAGGTGGATCTGAATTTGGATGGATAAAGGCTTTAGAAAAATCTGACAAAAAAGAGGATAAAGATAAATTCAAATCTATCTGCCACACAATAAGAGAAGATGGTGCATACGTTGAAGCTGGTGAAAACGATAACCTGATTGTGCAGAAACTTGAGGCAAACCCAAAGGCTTTTGGTATATTTGGATTCAGCTTTCTTGACCAAAATGGCGATAAAATTCAGGGAACACCAGTGGAAGGTGTAGCTCCAGCCTTTGAGGCAATTGCAGATGGCAAATATTCTGTATCTCGCCCACTCTATTTTTATGTTAAAAAGGCTCATATTGATGTGATTCCAGGCATGAAGGAATTTCTTAAAGAGTTTTCAAGTGAAAAGGCATGGGGAAATGATGGCTATTTGAGCGAAAAAGGGTTGATTCCAATGCCGGATGATGAGAGAAAAACATTTACCAAAGATGTGCAGGCACTTAAAAGCCTTTCCTGTGGAGATTTAAAATAAAATTTTTAAGATTATCTTTTAAAGATTTGACAACTTTTTGAAAGTTGTCAAATCTATACCGCCAATGTGCAAAATTAAAATCTGAGATTACCAATATGCTCGAAGAAAAAACTAACCTGACCCCAGTCAAAGACAGAACAGTGTTAGAAAACAAAAGAAAATTCATTGACAAAAAAGAACCTCTTGTTAATCGTGAAAACAGAAAGACTGTAGGGCAGCAGACTGTTGAAAATCCTCGTATGTCATGCCGCAATGTCAATGTATATTATGGAGACAAACATGCAATCCATGATGTAACCCTTGATATTGGCAGAAATGAGGTCATTGCCATGATAGGTCCATCCGGGTGTGGCAAGTCAACCTTTCTTCGCTGCCTCAACAGAATGAACGATACTATTGATTTTTGTCGGGTAACAGGCACACTTTTATTAGATGGAAAAGACATCTATGAAAAAGATGTTGATGTGGTGCCGTTGAGGGCACAGGTTGGAATGGTGTTCCAAAAGCCCAACCCGTTTCCAAAATCTATTTATGAAAATGTAGCTTATGGTCCCAAAATACACGGCTTAGTCCAAAATAGAGTTCAAACTGACGAAATAGTGGAGACTTCATTAAAAAAGGCTGGTTTGTGGGAAGAGGTAAAAGATCGTTTGGATCAGCCAGGTACAAGTCTCTCCGGTGGTCAGCAGCAGAGGCTTTGCATTGCAAGAACTATTGCTGTTGGTCCTGAGGTGATTCTGATGGATGAACCATGCTCTGCTCTTGATCCTATTGCAACAGCAAGAATAGAAGATCTGATTGATGAGTTAAGGGAAAATTTTTCAATTGCTATTGTAACCCACTCCATGCAACAGGCATCAAGAGTTTCGCAGAGAACAGCGTATTTTCATTTAGGTGATTTGATTGAAGTTGGAAGCACTGATCAGGTTTTTTTAAATCCTCTGCATCAGTTGACAGAGGATTATGTTACAGGGCGTTTTGGATAATTATTGTGCGACAAATAATATCAAATTCTGTAATTTCAGGTAATTTATAAAGGATAGTCGCATGGCAAAAGAGACCATTCTGATTGTTGATGACGAGGAGGATATTCTTGAGCTGGTGAAATATAATCTTGAGAAAGAGGGTTATAAAACCATATCAGCCCTTACAGGAGAGGATGCCCTGAAATTGGCAACTGATATACATCCTGATTTGATTGTTCTTGACCTTATGCTGCCCGGAATGGATGGACTGGAAGTTACTAAAATTCTGAGGGCAGGCAGTTTAACAGCCAATATTCCCATTGTAATGCTTACAGCCAAAGGAGATGAGTCAGATATTGTAACCGGTCTTGAACTTGGTGCTAACGATTATATGTCAAAGCCTTTCAGTCCAAGAGAGCTGGTTGCCCGCATCAGGGCTATTCTGCGGCGGATTCCTTCTCAAAGTGATACTGTAAGGTCACCTGATAACAGCGGATACACCATTTTAGCATACACCAATTCAGGAGAGATGATTATTGATCATGGACGGCATATTGTCAAAATAGCGGATAATCCTGTTGATTTAACCTATTCAGAATTTGAGCTGCTCGCTTTTCTTTCGGCTAAAGCTGGATGGGTATTTACCCGCGGGCAAATTATGGATGCCATTCACGGTGAGAACTATGCTGTAACAGAAAGAAGTGTAGATGTAATAGTTACTGGTCTTCGTAAAAAACTTGGGATATTTGCCCATTCAATAGAGACAATCAGAGGGGTGGGATACAGGTTTAAAGATGATAATAGTGAATAAATCAATAGAGAGAGCCCAAAAAAACAGATACGGATTCAAAGATGATAATCGTTACTAAAAAAAGAAGAAAGATACTGTGGCAGATTTTCCCGTCTTTTTTAATCATTACTATCCTGTCGATTAGTGCTGTAGCATGGTATTCCACAACCTTTTTCAAATCTTTTTTTCTTGATAACACTGAAAAAGAGCTGACCATCAGAGCCCGATTTGTCAAAAGGGAAATTCTCTCACGCTATCCTGAGTTTGCTCTTACTTCATCATTTCCTCTTACTTCACCTGATATGAATACGGAAGATATTGACAGTCTCTGTAAAAAAATTGGTCAGACCACTTTAACCAGAGTGACTATTATCCTTCCATCAGGTAAGGTTGCTGGCGATTCTATTGGAAATATCGC
>CAXNND010000300.1:0-3586 GCA_964203105.1 Desulfamplus sp. | reverse complement strand
AAGAGACCTATTTTCTTACTGGCACAGATGAACATGGAGATAAAATTGTAGAAGCGGCAGCTAAACAGAATAAATCCCCTCAAGATTATACAGAGGAGATAAGCCTTCAGTTTAAAAATCTGTGGCCAAAACTTAATATAAGCAACAATGACTTTATCCGCACCACAAATCCTGCTCACATCAAGGTTGTCGAGAATCTTTTGACCCGTATCTATGAATCAGGAGATATATATTTCAGCGAATATGAGGGAATATATTGCTTTGGATGTGAAAGGTTTTATCAGGAGCGTGAACTTGTAGATGGCAAGTGCCCTGATCATGGAACAGAGCCAAAAACGATAAAGGAGGCAAATTATTTTTTTGCCATGTCAAAATATCAGGATTGGCTTATTGACCACATTAAACAGAATCCTGATTTTATACGACCTGAACGCTACAAAAAAGAGATACTCTCATTTCTAAAAGAGCCTCTTGAGGATCTTTGCATCTCCAGACCCAAATCACGACTTACATGGGGTATTACGTTGCCGTTTGATCAGAACTATGTAACCTATGTCTGGTTTGACGCTCTTACCAACTACATCTCAGCACTTGGATTTCCTGATGGCGAGCTCTTCTCAAAATTCTGGTCAGGAACCCAGCACTTTGTGGCAAAGGATATCATAAAACCCCACGGTATTTATTGGACAACAATGCTTAAATCGGCTGGCATTGAGATATATCAGAATCTGAATGTTCATGGATTCTGGAATGTGAGCGGCAGCAAGATGTCAAAAAGTATTGGCAATGTTACAGATCCTGTTGCTGTGACTGAGGCTTATGGAGTGGATCCGTTTCGATATTTTCTGATGCGTGAGATGGTATTTGGTCTTGATGCCAATTTTACTGAAGATGCTATAGTCCAGCGTATCAACTCAGATCTGGCCAATGATCTTGGCAATGTTTTTTCAAGAGTGGTTGCAATGAACCATCGCTATTTCAATGGAGAGATTCCTGCCGTTGATAGCACAAGTGGAGAAGAAGCACTGGAGAATAAACAACCGCTATCTCTCAGAAAGCCTGCTATGGATGCCATTGATGCTTTCAAAAAGGCTATGGATAATAACGAGTTTCATAAAGGTCTTATTGCTGTATGGGATTTTATAAGTATTCTCAATAAATATGTTGACACTACCGTACCATGGGTTGTGGCAAAAGACGAAACCAGGCGTAATGAACTTGCAACAATCATTTACAATCTTATGGAGGGTCTGAGAGTAGTATCATCTCTCATATATCCTGTAATGCCTGAAACATCGGTTAAAATGCAGGAAATTCTTGGTATAAAACCCTCTTCTAAAGATAGAGAGTTTAAAACTATTGAGGAGATTATGCCGTGGTATCAGAGTGTTGCCGGAGCAAAGATTGACAAGACACCTGTACTATTTCCAAGAATAGAGCATGACAAAGCAGAGACAACCAAAAATGCAAAAGTTGAGTCATCTAAAGTTGTATCAACTCAAACCACTATGGTTACCCTGAAACCAGAGATCACAATTGAGGATTTTGCAAAGATCGATCTTAGAGTTGGTACTGTTATCAGTGCTGAAAAGCTGAAAAAGGCGAACAAACTATTAAAGCTTAAAGTTGACCTTGGAGAGAAAGAGCCTCGCCAGATAATAGCCGGCATTGCTAAAAGCTATACTCCTGAAGATGTGATAGGCAGACAGGTTATTGTTGTTGCAAATCTAAAATCGGCTACACTTATGGGAGAGTCATCCCAGGGCATGGTGCTTGCTGCAAGCTGTGATACTAAGCTGGTTATTGCAGGTGTGCAGACGTTTGTAGATTCAGGAAGCCAGATAAAATAATGATTTCAACGAATTCAGCCTTGCTAAGAATTATTGCTTAAACTGAAACTGATGAGCAATTAATTAATGAGACAACAGACCGCTTGCATTTAAGACGATGCAGGGATATAGTAACCGGCAGCTAATATGTTGATAGTTACTCTAATCTATCCGATCATTTTCTGCACCACACTATTTTTTTGACAGAACCTCTTTGAATATGGGGATATAAAAAAAATGTACAACTATAACCATAGCCACAAGATTACATCATGGAGAACTTTTCAACAAACTCTTCAAAGAGAAGCAAGACAGAATTCACCAAAAAACATAAAAGTGACAAGAGACATTTTCCCAAAGCAGAAGATATCTTCTGCTCCTATGAAAGGGGGGAATCCTCCTTCGCAGAATGGTGGTACCCTTCAACAGAAGATGCCTTTGAATAGATCAACACTGATTAAAAAATCCCCCTCTTTCAGAAGTTCGGAACAACCTGTCAAAAAGTCATCACCCTTAAAAAAGGTACTACTATCACTTTCCATTATCATAGCCACTACTTTTACCATACAGCAAACATTACCTATTTTTATGAATGGGGCACAATCACTCTTTACAGAAGCATCTGCCTTCTTTAAACATGACGCTGCCTCATTTGTCCAACAGCTTGCATCATCAATAAAGACAAAGTCTGCAAATACCAACCTTCACAACGACAAAGACCCAAAAAACAACTCTGGCTACCTTTCAAAGCAGGAGCTGAAAGCCATCATTGAGCCACATACACTCCTTAATTTATCAGATAATAAATTTACAATCAGTAACACTCAAACAGCCACTACTGGTAATAATGTTAATACTGCCAATAACCAAGGCAAAAGCAATCAGAGTAACAGTAATCTGGTTGTCACAACAACCCTTGATATGCGACTTCAGAATTTTATTTTGGAACAGATAGATTCACTGCTTCTTCTTGATAGAGGTAAACCTGAAATAATTGCCATGGTGGCAATGGAGCCGCACACAGGAAAGATACTTGCAATGGCAGGATTTGACAGCCATTCACCTGATACCAATCCGTGTACTGACGGAGCATATCCGGCGGCAAGCCTTTTCAAGCTGGTTACAGCATCAGCAGCTGTAGAAACCTGTGGTTATAGCCCTGCTACCACAATGTATTTCAGTGGTGGAAAATATACCTTATATAAACATCAGTTATCAGAGGGTACAAACATTAAATATCTTAATAAGGTGACATTGGCAGAGGCTCTTGCCCAATCAATAAACCCTGTGTTTGGTAAACTCGGCTCTATTATTCTTGGAAAAGATGTTCTTCAAAAATATGCAAACTCCTTTGGATTTAATCAGGAAATTGACTCTGAAATTAGTTTTACTCCAGGCACTTGCACTATCACAGAAAATTCATATCAGTGTGCAGAGGTCGCGTCTGGCTTTAACAAGAGTACAACCATATCTCCAATTTTTGGTGCCATGATAGCAAGCACAATGCTCAACTCCGGCAAGACGCCTGTCCCCTCCATTGTTGAATCTGTCAAGGATGATAAAGGAAAGCTTATCTATAAAAGAAAAGAGGAAATACTCTACAACACGGTAAAACCAGATACTGCAAAAACTATGATGAAAATGATGAACGGCACTATTATCACAGGAACTGCGAGAAAATCTTTCAGAGGATTTGACAAGGACAATGTTCTTTCAAGGCTTAATATGGGTGGCAAAACCGGCTCGCTTTCAAGTTA
>CAXNND010000299.1:0-3594 GCA_964203105.1 Desulfamplus sp. | reverse complement strand
TTACCGTCTCTTTTTTTGCTCAACAGGGAAAACAGGGCGGATACGCCAGCAAATAAAAATCCTTTTAACATAAAATATCCCTTTGCATGTTTTTGTAAAAGTCTTACATACCCTGATGTCATCAGATAGTTCCGTTGATATGTGGTGGAAGCTGAGGATAACTTGTGATGGATTACTGACCCTGGAACTATTTTTACTGCATAGCCTTTTTGGGCTACCCTAATCGCATAATCTACATCTTCATTGTAGGCAAAAAACATCTCATCAAAAAAACCGACACGCTTAACCACGTTGGAAGGAATCATCATACATGATCCCCGTACAAAATCAGTCTTATATGGACTTTCCGAGATAGGCAAGGAAGTTTTGATAGAAACTGGAACCTCTCGCCAGATCAAGCTACCACCGGCAAATATAATTGATTTACCATTTTTACAACATAGATTATCTGTTGTCTCGACTGCTCCTGCAATCCCGCTGAATCCATGAGCATCCCTTGTCAATATTTCAAGGGTATTGCAGGAGAGTTCCGTGTCATTATTAAGTAAAATAATAAAATCTTTTCCAAGCGTCAGAGCGAATCTAATTCCAAAATTAACTCCAGCAGAGAATCCAAGATTGTGTTTTGGCTGAATATAATGGATGGTCGCTGATATCTCAGTTTTATGAGAAGATTTAGCCTCTGCTAAAATCAGCTGGCCATTGTCTAAATTCCTAAAAGGCTCTGATATCCTGAACTGAATATTTAGATAGAGATTGCTTTCTGTTCTTGGGTAACCCCAAAGGCAATGAACTTTTGAACAGGTATATCTCAAAGATTCTGAACTGAAGGATGGCTCTATTATGTTCTGTAATCCCTTGGGCAAGAATCTGCTGCTCGGGTCATTATCAATAAGTATAATATCCGTCGGTAAAAAGCTGCCTCTGAAGATCGAGAGCAGGCACTTTTCAGTACATTTTATGTCACCATAGTGAAGAATAACTACACATGCACTGGAACTGCAACTCTTTTCCTTTTTAATCTGCCCTGTTGTCAGGTAGTGCATCTGCCTTCTCTCCATTTCAATTTTATTATAATAAAAGCAACTGTCATTATAAATGATAGCATCACCAATATAATTGGCATGTTATTTCCAAGCAGTGTCTGTGCTGCTTTTCTTGTCAATGGCAGAGCAAATATGGCAACCTGAATCATGTTAGTGTATATAGCCGCCATCATAACAATCTGTAATTGCTTTTTCAAAAAAAGTGCCAGAGTAAAGAGCTGCAGGACAAGATAAAAAAATGAGCATAATACAATATAGGGAATTGCCGTATCAAGTGGAGATAGAGGTAAAGATATCCATTTAAACAGATGTAAACGGGGAATCAATAATAATATCAGGAGTAAAGAGGTGATAGCTATATAGAATCTATAGTTTCTTACTTTTAATAAAATAGATTTCAGGTTTAATTGATCATGTTTTGCAGCAATGTCTGGAAAGAGAATCATTACAATTGCATTAAAAGGAATAAAGAGAAGTTCGATCACACGTATTGTCAAACCGTAGATGGCTGATATTTCCGGTGCTATACTCTGCATCCAGAAAAGAGGTTGATACATAACAAGAGTTATTCCACTGAGTGTCACTCCAACTTCTGCTGATTCCCTGAAAATATCCATGAAGCGTATCAGGAAGCGACTTCGACTGAAAAGATTAGGGATATCTGATATTATCCAGAGGATCATCATAAGAAGTATCTCCACCATAAAATGGGCAGCAATGGCATAAAAAATCTGTTTTTTAATAACCAGTGCCATCCATATAAAACCTGCAAGCAAAACCCTTGCTGAAACCTGACACCAGGAGGCACTGACGACTCTGCCCCGACCTGTCATAAATGATGAGATGGTTGAAGTCAGGCAGCGTAGCGGGATAACAGTCAAAGTGAAGATAATGGTTGCCCATGGATATTGCCATATAACTATATTCAACAGAGATATTATTGACAACAGCAACAGGAACATAAGAAATTTGCAAATAGCTGTCTGTTGAATGAAAACAGCGGTCTCTTTATCATCTGGCTTTGCACTTGCCCTTATGATCATTGGGGTAAATCCAAAATCTACAAATACAGAACCCCATATCCAGAAAGCCCTGACAGTAAGATATTGCCCCAGCAGCTCAATATTACAATACCGAGAGAGCATGATCATAAGAATTGAAGCAATTATCTGATCTGTATAATTTAGCAGGGAGAGTTTTATAGTACCGTGGAGAAAGGTAAAAAATCGGCGTTTGAAGAGGGATTTATAATATTGTTTTTGCAATTTTAAATAAAATAATTCTGAGCATAATTATGAGTTTGGATGATTTATCTTTTAAATTAAGCATCTTTTGAATATCAGCTTCATGTTTAAGCACCACCCGATATCTGCCATTTATATCCTGTTCTGAGCCAAAGGGGTTAGAATAGATAGTGCCATTATCATGTACCCTGTAAATGGCACTCCACTGATTTACCGGAGTAAAGCTAAAACCCTTTAGTGCCATTGAAAGCCATATATCCCAGTCTTCAAATATTTCGATTGTTTCATCAAATCCATCAATTGCCTCCAGAGCTACTTTACGTACAAGTGCACAATGAAAGGGGAAAAGATTCTCCTTAGAAAGTGCGGATAGTGTCACCTGCTTTATCTCTCCAATGCAGCTTTTACCAGCAGATTGCATTATGTAACCAGAAAAAGTGACGCCACTCCATGGATTGGACTCCATAGCCGACATAAGACCTTTAAGGTGATAATTTTTTATAAGATCATCATCATCTAAAAATAGCAAAAATGATCCATGTGCACTCCTCCAGCCCGCATTTGCTGCACGGCTACGATTTCCATCTCCTTGTATTGTGATAAAAACAAGCGATCTTGAGGGCAGATTACCCTGTTTTTTTATTCTGTTTTTTCCGTTGTCTTGCTCTTTATTTTGTTCGCAGGTGTAATTGCAGATGTGATGTTCAAAGTCGTAGCCCATTTTGACCATCCTAATATTCAATTGAGTTTTAAGATAGTGGCTAACATAATCATCCACCGCATAACCACCATCATTGACAACAATTATCTCAACCTGATTAAACTGCTGAACAATTACACTTTCAATTGCCTGACAAAGAGACTCATGTCTGTTTCTGGTACGGATTACAACTGATATGAGCTGTTGAGAGTATGTTTTATGATGAGTGTGTGAATAAAATTTTGTCATAAGAAGAGATTTTAAGCAATAAAATCAAGCAGTTTAGATACAAAAAGAGTCCATGAAAATTTCTGATTCTCTTCCTCAATACGGCTTGCCCAACATTCAAGAGGCTCACTGTATATAAGATCAACAGCCTGTTTCAGACCATCAGCGGTTATCGTTTTTGCCAATATTCCTGTTTTACCATCAGATATCTGTTCAGGAAGTGCCCCTGAAGGGAATGCGGCTACAGGGCGATTTCTGCCCATTGCAAGTGCCACAATACCACTCTGCGTAGGATTGATATATGGACAGATAAGCATGTCATGGGTATCAATAAGTTGGTTGAGATGATCGTTTGATATATATATAGGCAATATGG
>CAXNND010000298.1:0-3636 GCA_964203105.1 Desulfamplus sp. | reverse complement strand
GACTCAAATCTCCAGGGCGTTAAATTTATTGTTGCCAATACAGATGCCCAGGCACTGGATCTCTCAAAGGCAGAAAAAAAAATTCAGTTAGGTGCACAACTAACTCAGGGGCTTGGTGCCGGTGCAAATCCAAATATTGGAAGAGATGCGGCTTTAGAAAACATAGAAGAGCTAAGAGGTGCTTTAATTGATAGTCACATGGTATTTATTACAGCAGGGTTGGGTGGAGGCACCGGTACAGGGGCTGCACCTGTAATTGCCGAGATATGCAAGGAGCTTGGAATTCTAACTGTTGCTGTGGTCTCAAGACCGTTTTCATTTGAAGGGAAAAAGAGGGCAATGCAGGCTGAAGAGGGTATTGCCAACCTGCGTGACATTACAGATACCGTAATCACTATCCCAAATGACCGTCTGAGAGGACTTGCATCTCCTGGTGCAAAGATGAGAGAGATGTTTGTCAGGGCAGATGAGATTCTCCACCACTCTGTCAAGGGTATCACAGATTTGATAATGCTGCCTGGGCATATCAATTTAGATTTTGCAGATGTGAGAACCACAATGTCAAAGGCTGGTATGGCTCTGATGGGCATTGGTATTGCAAGTGGAGAAAACAGGGCTGTTGAAGCTGCTGAAAAGGCAATTTCCCATCCTCTGCTCGAAGATATCTCAATTGCAGGTGCAAGAGGTGTGCTGATGAACATTACCTGCTCTTCAGACATTACAATGGATGAGGTTATGGAGGCATCTGACAGAATTTATCAAGAGGTGGGTGATGATGCAGAGATCATCTGGGGTCAGACCTTTGACGAGACCCTTGGAGACGAGATGCGGGTTACTGTCATTGCCACAGGTATTGGTATGGATGAATCTCGCTCTGTAAATGTGCTTCCGCTCAACAAATCTATTCGTCAAAAAAAATTCCATAAAATTGAACAGGATACACCTGTGAATGTCCCCACTGCTATTCAGGCAAAAATAAGAACTCCAACTCCTGATGAGCTTGACAACTGGGATGAAGAGCAGCCTATAGTTAAAAAGACAACCTATAAAAAAACAGCCAATGAAGATGGAAGAAATGCTGTCCGTAACTCTTTTTTAGATTTTGATAATCTTGAAATCCCCACATTTTTACGGAAAAAAGCGGACTGATTAATGGGGGATAAGAAAAAGTGGTGCATCAAAAGGGGCAATCTGATAGTAGGAGATGATCAAGTCAATCCTGTTAGAAGATATGAAAAAAGCCCTTCTGTCAAAGGGCATGAAAAGGGCAGTGTTGTAAAAAGATATGAGAGGGTAAGTGTCATAAAAAGGCAAAAAGGTATAGGACTTATCAACATCGCTCTTGTCTATCCCAACACATATCAGACAGGGATGTCAAATCTTGGGTTTCAGTCTGTTTATGGGCAACTCAACAATGACGACCGTGTATCATGCCACAGATTTTTCATGCCGGACAGAGACAGATATAACCCGTTTCCAATTAATAATGACAAAAAATTTCAACGTAATTCTGATAAAATATCCAGACCGGAAAGTTGTGAAACAGCTATCACCCTTGATTCTTGTGATTTAATAGCTTTTTCAGTATCATTTGAGAATGACTATATTAACATTGTTTCCATACTCAGAAACTCGGGTATCCCCCCAAGAGCTGCTGATAGAACCCCCTCAAACCCATTTGTAATTGCCGGGGGGGTAGCCTGTTTTCTGAATCCCGAACCGCTTGCCCCTTTTATTGACTGCTTTCTGCTTGGGGAATCTGAAGAGATGCTCCCCGCGTTTCTTGACATTTTTCTTCAAATTCACTCCACTGGTGTTATATATTCTGCAGATATATCCTCTTCTACTGATAGTAACGTTTCTGACAATACTATTGTTCCTGCTACCGACATTTCCTTCAAACAGCTTAAAAAGCAACTCATAGTAAAGGTCAAGGGTGCCTATGTTCCTGAATTCTATCAACCGTCCTATGATACAGATGGCAAATTTGCAGGTATCACACCTCTGTATGATGACATTCCCGCAAAGATCACCGTTCAGCATGTCAACAATTTGAGCAATATAACTACAAACACCCAGATTTTGACTAACGATACAACATTTGATAATACATTTCTTGTTGAAATAGGACGAGGATGCCACCATGGCTGCCGATTCTGCAGTGCGGGCTTTATTTACAGACCTCCCAGATTTTACACTGATGACGGGATAATTCGTGCCATAGAGGAGGCAAAGCATCTTACAGACAAAATAGGGCTTGTCAGTCCAACTGTATCAGATCATCCGAGCATAAATCATATCTGTGCCAGTGTCAGCAGTCCCAATATCTGTGATGGCAATATAAAAATATCCTTCAGCTCCTTAAGATTGGATGCCCTGACCGATGAAACTATAGAGACTCTTGTGAAATCATCTGTAAAAACTGCCACCATTGCACCTGAAGCCGGTTCCCAGAGGATGAGAAACATCATCAATAAAAAGATCAGCGAGGAGCAGATACTCTCAGCAGTTGAACGCCTTGTTGAACATGGCATTATGAATTTGAAGCTCTATTTCATGGTTGGGTTACCCTTTGAAGAGGATGATGATGTAAGACAAATTGTGACACTTACAGAAAAAATCAAGTCTGTTTTTCTTGAAGCGAGCAGAAAGAATAAAAAGATTGGAAATATAACCCTTAGCATCAACCCGTTTATTCCCAAGCCATCAACCCCGTTTCAGTGGTGTGCGATGGATAATATTGCCAATTTCAGGAAAAAAGTGGCCATTATCAGGGATGGTCTCAAAAGAGTTGCAAATATCACAATACACACAGAATCACCCAAAACAGCCATAATAAATGCAATTCTTTCGCGGGGAGATAGGCGTATGGCTGATCTGTTTGAGGATACTGAGAGTTTTTTTTCAGAATCCAGAGAGACCAAAAAGAAAAATGGAGAAAAGAGGGATATTCAAAAGATATTATGCCGTGCAATTGCCCTTGACGCTCCGCTTCCATGGGATATTCTTGATACAGGTATTAAAAAAGAGTTTCTGATAAAAGAGTTGAAACGGGCACAGGATGAAAAAATTTCACCTGACTGCCCAATGGTTGATTGCAGCCGTTGCGGTATATGCAGGTAATTATAAAATTCTTGACACTCTGATAAAGCTAATCTATGAAACAATCCAGTTTTGTCAGGTTTTGTATGTTATGTTCTAAAGATCATTTGATCATGCCTGTTCAGCACAACAAGATAATTGTTTACAATTAAAAAAAAGGAGATTGCAATGAAACAGGGGAAAATTCAAGTCTTTATGCTGGTGGTAGTGTCAATTTGCGTTATGCTTGTTTTTACATCATTTATTGGAACATCATCAGTTATGGCAGGATCGGTTTACAGGATAGGCGGAATTTTTGACTCAACTGGTCCAGCATCATTCCTTGGAGATCCTGAAAAGAAAACCATGGATATGATGGTTGAACAGATCAATGCTGCCGGTGGTATTGACGGGAATATGGTTGAAGCTGTAATTTACGATTCTGAAGGAGATCCCGCAAAAGCTGTAAGTGCTGTAAACAAGCTGCTCCATAAGGATAATGTCCTTGCCATTATTGGACCCAGCACCACACCAACCACTCTTGCCATTATCAAT
>CAXNND010000297.1:0-3637 GCA_964203105.1 Desulfamplus sp. | reverse complement strand
TTCAGGGAAAGGTTATATACCCTTCAGTTGATGACGATGTCCTTTCTACAGAGAACAAAGAAGCCCCTCTGATTGGCAATCCGACAGAGATTGCCCGCCGAAATTTCCAGCTCCTGAGTCATGATTTGAAAACAAAGGCAGGGATTCGTCTTCCTCATGGTTCCATGGGGGCAAATATTCTTCTGATCATCTATATTATCATCTCATTGTCCCTTTTTTTTATTTTCTACAGGATCAGTCTGGAAAAGGCAAGACGACATGATATTGAAAAAGGGGATCTAATCAGCGAGCTTCTGGAGGAAGAGAAGTCTTATCGGGAAAAACTGGAGGCACTTGAATCCGAGAGAAAACAGATTATAGAGCAGTATCAACAGATAAAATTTGATCATATAGAAACGAGTCGCCAATCCAGCATCACTGAAAATGAGATGTTTGAAGAGATCGTTGCTCTGGAAGAGAGACTTAATGAGAACATGGCAAGTCAGAAGCAAAAAGAGGAGGAGATTGAACGTCTCAAGGAAGAACTGGCAAGGGAAGAGAAGAGAACCGGTGGCAGTAGAAAACGCAAAATATTTGATATGACCGAAAAGCGTTTTGCAACAATCTATAAAAATGTTGATGTGAACCGGAAGGCTCTGACAGGTTTGTTTGAACTCAGCGATGAGATGCAGATAAAGGCGGAAGAGCTGATTCATCAACTCAATGATGATCCATCAAAAGTGACCATTAAAAGAAAGGTGTTTGCAGGCAAGAAAAATAAAACCGCTTCCTTTGAAGTGCTCTTCTCCTATAGTGGACGACTCTATTTCAGGAATATTGAAGGTAACCGTATTGAGGTACTTGTGATTGGCAGCAAAAACAGTCAGGATAAGGATATGGAGTTTCTGCATGATCTGCCCTGACATTTACCATTGGCTCAATTGATCGGTAGCCATCTTTTAAAGATGGCGGAGATATCATCCTGAAACACCAAAATCTAAAACATCTTAAAAATCATAAAAATTCTTTTTGCGAGCATTCCTCTATATTTTCCCCTTTTATCCTGATAGCTTTTTGTACCCACCATTTTCATACCAAATGTTTCAGCTTTCAGGCTCAATGTCCGGGGCATAATTATATGAAAGAAAAAATGGCTTTTGACTCTTTTTTCATTTACCTCACCAATATTGAACACCATCTCCTCTGTTGAGCAGATTCGATTGTTTTCACAATCATGGAACCGATGCCAATGCAATACCCCACTCCCCAGCTCTTTTGAGCAAATCTCCCTGCATGTACTTATTGGGGTGGTAAACGGGGTTGTACCATTTCTCATATCTTCAAAATCAGGAATATCCAGTATGAAAATTCCACCACATTTCATCACCTGACCCGTCTGGTAAAACACCTGGTTAATCTGATCATCTGACAAAAGGGATATGCTGTTGCCAAGTGCTGTGACACAGTCAAACCTGTTTTCAGCAAAGGGAAGATTGAGAACATCCCCCACCACGCTGTAAGCCGATGCTTTAAGCTTCTGTTTCTTGAGCCTGATCAGATTAGATGCCTGCTGCACGAGAAAGGGGCTGATATCAATACCAATGGATTGAATACCATTTTGTGAAAAAACAGACAGATGACGTCCTGCTCCGCAAAAAAGATGCAGGGATTTGTCAATATTTTCAAGATGGGGGGAGAGCAGATCAAATTCAATGGCTGCCAGTTCATGATCCTGATGTTCATCATCAAACTCGTACGAGAGGTTGCCATGCTCACTGTAAAAACGTGTATTGTCAAACATGGAATTTCAATCCTTCAGTGGTGGAGCAAGGCACAGGTCATTTTATAGCGATTATCCTGTTTTCCTCGGGTTATTGGAAAAACTTGACTGCCTGAAACAAATATCTCTTTTCCTTTTTCCGTAAAGAGCAGATGGATTCGATGAGATATAAAAAGTTCTTTATTCATATCTTGATCTTCATTTTCTGAAAGTAGAGCAAATGTCATACCCGTCTTCACTCCATCCTGTATCTCAAGCTTTATATTCAGCCTTTGAGGTTGAATATAAAGCATCTCAGGTTCAATAAAGTCCTGCACCACCACAGGGATGTTATGTGAAATCAGTTTTTCCATAAAGAATTTATGGTAACGAGTCATAAGCCTTTCAAGCAGTTTGCCATTCACAGTATTTTTATCCAGAAAAGAAAAAAAGGTCTGCCTGATAATGTTTTCAAGATCAGTACAGCACAGATGTCCATATCTGTTTTCATGTTCCTGGATCATCTGATTCAAGCTATTATAAATATTTTCCTGAATCTGTTTGATTCCTTTTGTTCTATTGACTAATGGAGATGAACTGCTGATGCAAGATGTTTTCAATATTTCTGTAAACAGTGCCCTGGTTTCAACCTGCATTGTAAGGCTTGCTATATCTGCACAACTTACAGGGCAGTACTCTCTGGCAAGGTAAGAAAGGAGGCGTTTTAGCGGTTTGAAGTTTTTGATAATCTCTTCTCGGGTAACTTCGGGGGGAAACACCATCACGCCATTACCCCCGAAAACGCTGCCAATTGCAATTTTAACCACTTTCTGCTTTAGCGGGTCAAAATCACCATCAAGTGGGGTGTATTGATTCATCAGGACAGAATGGGACATGTTGCGGCGGCGGAGCATTTGCACACTTTGTTTATCCAGCTCAAGAGCAGTATGGCACTCCTGAGTGGATAACAGAGCCATGACAACCTTGGATCGTAGTATCAGGCGGGCAAATGGAGATGAATCCAGGGCAACACGGTTGTTTCTGACAGCCTGAATAACCGGATGGGTTGCGTGGAGATCCTCAAGGTGGCAGTCGAGATAGATGATGTCAATGATCTCTCCATTTTTTGTTTTTAGATGATTGTCTTCAAAGGTCAGGGCGTGATGAAAGGTGTAGTGAATATTGACACCCAATTTGCCAAGTTTTCTGACGATTCTGACACTGGAGTAATAGATGTCATCATGTTCAATATATGCAATACAGGGATTTGTTTTGGGGGCTATTCTGTTTGCTCTGCAATGGGCTTCATAGGCGTAACGTATGGCAGCCAGAACAGCATCAATAGATTCTGTATCCTGAAGTGGATGGTAATTAATCTCTTTGGCAATCTCCTCTTCAGTGCCTGAACCCTCCTCAAGCCCGCCCACAGCCCCGAGATTCCACTCAATGCTTCTGCCTCTAAAATTATCATCTCCAAGATGGGCACCTGCAAGATGATTACAGGTTTTATATTCAACAATTATGGCTTTTAACCATTCTGGCAGATAGGCAAAAAGTGAGGAGTCAAGAAATTGCCGGACATATCCATCAGGTTCATTGAAATAGGAACAGGTGATCTTTTCAAGCAGGTCGCCATAACAGATACCCCATACTCTCATCTGATTCAAGGTTTCCTGGTTGATCTTGAGAGGTAGAGGATAATATTTAATGCAGTTGACCGGATGTTTTTCAAGGGTGTTACGTAGATTAAGTTTCTCTCTGATGTCAGGAGGCACTGTTTCCTGACATGTGCTCAAGGTATTTCGGGCAATGGATATCTCCTCCGGATGCGGGGGCAACATTGTTATCATCTGTAATAAAATTTTATTCAACAGTTTTATCCGGAACTCCTGGTTAATG
>CAXNND010000296.1:0-3639 GCA_964203105.1 Desulfamplus sp. | reverse complement strand
TGATATGAGGGAATTTAAGGCTTTTGCAGTGGGGAACATTGTTAATAAAGAAATTTTTATCAAAAATATCTGTTTCAAAGCGGATTCCAGAGATATTTTAAAAGATATAAATATTTCCATAGGCAGGGGCGAATCTCTTTCTCTTCTTGGACCTTCGGGATGCGGCAAAACAACGCTTTTGCGTATAATTGCAGGGCTTGAAAGAGCCGATTCAGGGGAGATACTTTTCAGAGGGCAGAATATGGCAGATGTTCCGCCTTATCGTAGAAATTTTGGAATGATGTTTCAGGATTTTGCCCTTTTTCCGCACAGAAATGTGTTTCAAAATGTCTCTTTTGGTCTTGAATTGAAAAAACTATCGAAAAAAGAGATTAAATCAAGAGTTCAAGAGATGCTTGAGCTTGTGAATCTTCAAAATTATGAAACACGAAATATCAAAGAACTTTCAGGAGGAGAACGTCAAAGGGTTGCCCTTGCAAGAACTCTTGCACCTTCACCTGAGCTTGTTATGCTTGATGAGCCTCTTGGTGCTCTGGACAGGCAGTTGCGTGAGCGGCTTCTTGCAGATTTGTCTTTGATACTCAAAAAGACGAGAATCACCACAATATGGGTTACTCACGATCATAACGAGGCTTTTGCAGTATCTGATACTGTATGTGTAATTAACAGTGGAGAGGTTCAGCAGATAGATTCCCCTGAAAAACTATATCATAATCCTCTCAACAGAACGGTTGCTGACTTTTTAGGATTCCAGAATATCATGGAGAATACAATAGATAGAGAAGAGCAGATAACCGGACTTGATGTAGAAAACAGAAATTTTAGAACAAATTCTCTGTTGCTTATTATGCCCGATTCAGCATCTGTCATTTCTGAAGATGAGTTTTTGCGTGAAAAATCCAGAATAGAAGAGTCAAACAAAGTAGAACCAAAGACGATTTCAGGGATAATCAGGGATATTCTTTTCCAGGGTGCGATTCGTAAAATATCAATTATAATACCTGTCAATAAAAGTTTAAACGGATATATAGCAACACAAAATATATCAGAACAAATTCTCTGTTTTGATATACCATGTTATACTACTATACCTAAGATTGGAGAGAGAATATTTTTAACTATTAACCCTGATGGAGTTAAACTCATAAATTGAAACAAGATAGCTTAGTGAAAAAAGTGGTTTGTAAAGATCAAGTGCAATGTAAATATGGAACTGTTTCCGAGGATATGTATAATGACAGGTGCTGCTAAACTTTTTGAGTACTCATAGGAAAGGGCAAATACAAAACCTCCTGTTAATGGGATAAAAAGATTGGGGGCAATAATGGCGTTACCTCCTGATATGTGAGGCAAAACAAAGATTAATGTGCTGATTGTAATGGCATACATCACTCCATATTTTCTGACAAATGAATATACAAAACCACGAAAAAACAGCTCTTCAGCAACAGGGCTAATGATGCAGCCTGTTATCAGAAATATTGCAAGATCAAATGTTTTTTTGTGATTCAAGTTTGACACGATTGGGGAGTTAAACAGAAGAAAGGGATTAGTTTTAGTTGTAAACAGAATAACAACCCCTCCGATAAGTGCGGCAACTGCAAAGTACAATGACCAGACAAGACCAGTTATCACCCCTTTTTTAAGATGGTTAAAACTACATGGATTCGGACAATCTGATTTGGAGAGTATCATAACAACTGCCATCAATGGTATCTCAACAGTGCGTAGAACAAGCACTGTTTCAATTGTTGACAGGGTTGCCATGATCCTTAAAATCGATCCTCCTCCAGCTTCACAGATTACAACAATAGCTGTAGCAGTCAGAAGTGAATTGAGTTTTATATTGTTCATCTGATCATTTGTAGTGCGGGCTTTTAATTGCAGGCTTTTAATTTTTTGAGAGCAGTATAAGCTCTTTTCTGGACATACCATTCATCGCTATGAGTGATTTTTCTCTTCAAAAGCTCAATAATTCTGTTCTGCAAAAGACGAGTTTTATCTACTGCCACTCTACCACTTTCTTCAAAATCTGATTCAATCCTGATAACGGCAGTCATAGCTTCAATGGCGGCACACTGGACATTAATTGATCGGTCTTCGAGCAATTTTTCAATATAGGGCAGGGCTTCCCGCCTTTTTGCTGCTCCAAAGGCATTTGCAAGCCAGTATTTTTCAACAGTACTGCCGCTCATGGCATTTTGAATGCTCTGCTGATAGTTCCAGATACTCTCTCTATTTCCAGCCGTTCCGTTTTTTTTGTTGCACAGTTTTCTTAAACCCTCAGTTCGTAACCTGTAGTCTGAATGTTCAAGCATCTTTTGGGTATAGATTGGGTCGTTCATTAGTGAGACTGGATAAAAGATATAGAGTATAAATAATGATATTAAAACTGTTATCACTCCTGCAACAGTGGCTGAAATATAACTCCTTATATTCATAACTGTTATAAAATAGAATAAGTTATAATTGATAATAAAGTGGTTGATCAGACAAAAAATTGATAAAAATATGCCTGAATATAAGATAATCGGTAAAATAACTGTCAAACCCACTAAACAGAACAATCTTATCTGTTTATATGACGTTGATTTGATTGCTTCTACCGCATAAAGGTTATATCTGTAATAAAAATCATTCAATATTTCTCCCTGTTTGGTTGACAGAAGCAGATAATCTCTTGCTCTTAAAAAAACGCTTCTATCGCAATTAAAATAGTAAAATATACAAGTTGTTGAAATGCTTATTATCAGCACAAGAATCAGAATTTTATGTCTGGATTTTGATTCAGCATTGTTATTTGATTTTACAGAAATATTCTTATTTTTTGAAAACAAATTAAAAAAAGAGGAGATAACCAGAGGAATAATTAGGGTATATGCTAAGGTAAAAATATTTTCACCTGAAACATAGAGCAAAAGGTTAATTAGACTCCAGAGGGAAAAATAGGGAAGAGTTGGTTCAATATGGTAAGAAATGGAAAAAAATTTGATAAACCTTATACAGATAACCATAGAAAAAATGGCGGCTGTTGAAATAGCTACACCCGCGGTCAAAGACAAAAATAGAGCACCTGCAAAAGCGGGGAATATCTCCTTAAGCGATGTGAGTGCCCTGCCAGCCGGAACAGCCATATATCCTGCCTGATTCAAGATGTAGCTTGTCTTATTTAAGACATTAATAGTTTCGGCAAGCTGGGCGTTGGACTGAAAAACATGAAAAAAAGATATGAGTTGTGCTGCTGTAACTCCAGATAGGAGACAGAAAAAAATCTTAATCAAACAAAGATAATCCTATTACTGTTAAGAGCTAAAGCCCTTGGCTACTATAAAAGAAGCCCACTTAAGTGGGCCTGGGTAAAAAATTAGCCCGGAGCTTTAGCTCTATTTTTCTCAAAACGGCATCTCATCAATTACATTTGCTGACTGGTCAATGGCATCGTGCATGGTAGTTCCAGCAACAGGAACAATTGATATCACGGCACCGCCCACACGCATCGGAACAGTAACCACCTTGGTTAAGGCACATCCCGAAAGCATAAACATAGTCGTTAAAAGCAACATTATTCTTGTAATCTTCATAAAACATCTCCTAAAAAGACCCGAAGTATATTCACAATTTGTCCATTCGTTAAATTAT
>CAXNND010000295.1:0-3655 GCA_964203105.1 Desulfamplus sp. | reverse complement strand
CTTTTAACAAGCAGGTACCATCAGGTGTCGATCTATTGTTAGGCAGAGCTATTTTTCTCTCATCAGAATCTTGACATCAATTTTGCCTTCAAGAGCTTTGCTGAAATCTTGTGCATCTCCGTCACTTCCTACAAGTGAACCATAGTGCATCGGGATTGCAATCTGAGTTTTAATAGCAATTGCTGCCTCTACCGCCTCCTGGGCAGTCATCACATAGGTTCCTGATACAGGTAAAAATGCAATGTCACACCCTATGTCAAACATTTCAGGAATAAAGTCAGTATCACCTGCGTGATAGACCTTAACGCCTCCAATATCTACAACAAAGCCAAGCCAATTGTTCTTTTTGGGGTGAAATTGTTTGTTTATGTTGTAGGATGGAACAGCAACAATGTTAACCCCCTTTAACGTTATATTCTCTCCAGGAGCTACAACCTCAATTTTCCCCTCAACTGTTTTGCCAAGCTCTTTTTTCAGCTTTTTTGCAGAATCCTTTTCAGTGACAATAACAGTATCGTTCCCCATAATTTTTTTGACATCTTCAGGTGAACAGTGATCATAGTGCTCATGGGTTATCAGAATAATATCAGCTTTAATCTTGGACCCATCTTCTTTATCTTCTGTCGTATCTGATTTATCTTTTGTTTCAATTTGATAGGGATCAAAATAGATCACAGGGAATTGTGATCCAACTGAATCAACCATCATAGAGTCATGTCCAAGCCATTTGATTTTTTCTAAAACAGTATTTTTATCCATTTGTCTCCTCCATTATCTGTTTATTTTTATTATTGTCCGGCTACTAAAATATGACTAACGAAATTTCTGTTGAGGAGTTACACCCTCATCAAGAATAATAACCTCAACCCTGCGGTTCTGTTGCCTGCCTGAATCTGTATCATTGCCTGCAATGGGATACTGTTCACCATATCCCCTTGTGATCATCCTCTCACTGTCAACTCCTCTCTCCATCAATGCTGAAAATACTGCAATTGCACGCTGATTTGAAAGACCAAGATTGTATGTGTCGCTGCCTCTGCTGTCTGTATGTCCCTCGATCAGCAGCTCTCTTTTGGGATATTTACGCAAAAAATTTGCCAATTTGTCAGTTATGAGCAATCCTCCTTGAAGAAGCCGTGATTTGTTAACCTCAAACAAAATATTGCCAAGCGTTACCACTGCACCTCTATCTGTCATTTCAGCATGCAGCTCTGCAAGCTCCCTTTCAAGCTGGAGTTTCTGGGCAAGTGCAGCTTCAGCCGCTCGCATCATCTCTTCGGAGTGCTGCTTTGCAAGTTCAGCTTCCCTTGCCTTCTGTTCTGCCTCACGAGCCTTTTGTTCAGCATCAGCACGGGCAGCATCTGACTCCCGTTCTCTTGCATTTATCAGAATTTTATCTTTATTGATGCCCAACTCTTCGATTGCTGTTTCAGATGCCTTGCCTTCGGCTAACAGAACAGCAAGTTCAGCTTTTCGTTCAGCAAGATAAGAGAGATGCTCTGTCTCTATCCTGTCTCGTGCTCGTGCAGCTTTTTCTGCCCTGTCAAGTGCCTCTTTGGCATCGTAGAGGGCAACAGGTGCATTTGATTCAACACCCGGTGTTATGGCTGCGGTTTGATATGCAGTTCTTGCACTCTCAAGAGCCTTGTTTTGAATTGGACCTGAGGCACAGCCGTTGATTATAATAATTACGCTGATAGTAATAAATAGCGAGAATTTGCAGTCTTTTAGTTTATATTTCATATCCAGATTCCTCTTGTTTCCAACCGCAGGCTAAAAAGCCATCGGCTGAGGGATAGAAGCCCTCTTAATAGGGCTTGAATAAAGTTACTCCAATTAAGCCTAATACCTCTGCTGATTCCTGTTGATCTCATTTTGAAGGGTTTCGATGCTTTCACGCAACTCTTTTTCCATGTTCTTGACCTTTATGGTCTGGGATTTTACCTCAGCAACCCTTGCATCCATAGTTGCCTCGTCCGCTAAACGCTCTGCTAAAATAAAGTCATCACGTCTTGCAGCTTCTTT
Source organism: Desulfamplus sp. (assembly GCA_964203105.1). Classification (GTDB taxonomy): domain Bacteria; phylum Desulfobacterota; class Desulfobacteria; order Desulfobacterales; family Desulfobacteraceae; genus Desulfamplus. Next base: position 1,630 of record CAXNND010000295.1, on the reverse strand, counting down.
TGCCCTCCTGAGTTTATCCTCTGCAATCCTGACATCTAACGGAGCATTGACAGTAGCACTGCCCTCTATTGCCATTTTAATAGCCATCTCTGCATCAGATATGTTTTTGATTGGTTTAACCACTTTTGCGGCACACCCTGTGATAGTGGTCACGGCAAAAGCTGCCAAAACAAACAATGGTATAATTAAAACCTGATAATTTAAGACAAAACATCTTGATTTCATAACACCTTCTCCTTAATTTGAATGGGTAAACCATTTTTTAATTAACGCACACATTCGCATTAAAACAGAGCATAATTGATGGAAATAATCAAGTAAAAGAACTTTTTGAATTTGCTGATAAAATGGTCTGGTGTATGAACATCTGCTTTCTGATCTTGAGGTTGGTGTGAATGTATCGTTGGTGGATTAAAAAACTTTAAGGATAAATAAACTTGATAAAAGCCAAAGAACGGTTATAGAAGATGTTATCAGATTCTTGATTACTTCTACGTTCCGTACCAAAAGGACTCTATTATGGAAAAAATTGTTAAACATATTGAAGGGTGGCTAAAAGATTATTGTATCAAATCGGACTTGAATGGATTTGTGATAGGGGTCTCAGGAGGGATTGATTCTGCTGTAACCTCAACTCTCTGTGCTAGAACAGGACTTGAGGTTATCGTCCTGAATATGCCAATATGCCAGCCTCCGGCTCAGTTTGACCTGTCACAGAGCCATATCAGATGGCTTGAGAGCAATTTTAACAACGTAAAAGGTGTGACTGTTGATCTCACACCATCTTTTATGAGCATTGAACAGAGTTTGCCAAAAGGGATTCAAGATGGGCTGACTATGGCAAACACAAGGTCACGAATTAGGATGCTCACCCTATATGCCTTTGCAGGTCACCATAAACTGCTGGTAGCCGGAACCGGCAACAAGGTTGAGGATTTTGGAGTGGGTTTTTATACAAAGTATGGAGATGGCGGAGTCGATATCTCGCCGATTGCCGATCTGTTTAAAACCGAGGTGTTTGCCCTTGGAAGATACTTGGGGGTAATCGGAGATATCCTAAAAGCTGCTCCTACAGATGGTCTTTGGGACGATGAGCGAACTGACGAGTCCCAGATTGGGGCAACATATCCAGAGCTTGAATGGGCAATGAGGTATGAACAGAATAAAAATTATATGATGGATGGATTTCAGGGCGTGCCCGAAGATAATTTAAAGGCTGAATCCGATAATAGGGATGAGAATATTTTGTCTTCAAGAGAGCGGCAGGTACTATCTATTTACAGAAAGTTTAACAGGATCAACCGTCATAAAATGGATGCGATTCCTGTATGCCATATCCCTCATCATTTAAGATTTGGCAACTTTTAAAAATTTATCAAATCTATATCAGCAACGATATTTTTAATTTTGGAGTATTTTAAATATGGAACGTTTAAACGAACAAGCCTTTATCAGCAATCCAGCTCTTGACAGAGGTAAATTTGAGCAGATTCATAAGGCATCTCTTGAAATTCTAAGCCAAAGAGGACTCTGGGTCGGCTCTGAAGCTCTCGTGGCTGTGGCAAAATCTCATGGACTCAAAACTGACGGCGAAAAGGTATTTTTCACAGAATCTGATGTTGAAAATGCA
>CAXNND010000294.1:0-3657 GCA_964203105.1 Desulfamplus sp. | reverse complement strand
ATTATGCGTATCCACCACTACTCAATTCATACTGAACGTTCATATTGTGACTGGATTAAAAGATATATTCAATTCCATAAAATGAAGTCAAGAGATGACCTGAATGGAGGAGAAGCCAAAATAGAGCAATTTCTCACTCACCTTGCAATAGATGGACAGGTTTCGCCCTCAACTCAAAATCAGGCTATGAATGCCCTGGTGTTTTTATACAAACGAGTCCTACATCACCCTTTTGATCAAAAGATTGATGCTGTTCATGCAAAAGAGAAAAAAATATACCTGAAATTAAGGATTTATCAAAATAATGGAAATATTACAGTTTGAATTTATGAGAAATGCCCTTATGGCAGGACTTCTCGCAAGCATTATCTGCGGCATTATGGGAACTCTTGTGGTGGTCAACCGCATTGTTTTTCTCTCTGGCGGGATTGCACATGCAGCTTATGGCGGAATCGGTTTGGGGTTCTATTTTGGCTGGCCCTATCTTCCATCTACCTTGGGATTTTCGCTTGCTGTTTCAATGATCATGGCTGCTGTAACCATGAAGGCAAAACACAGGGCTGATACTATTATCGGTGTTACATGGGCTGTGGGTATGGCTTTCGGAATTATACTGATGGATATTACTCCTGGTTACAATGTTGATCTGATGAGCTATCTGTTTGGAAGTATCCTGACTGTTCCAGCATCCGATCTCTGGATGATGCTGACAATAGCCATTATTATCACAGGGTTGACAACCTTTTACTACAAAGACCTTTTAGCAATGTCCTATGATGAGGAGTTTGCCAAGATCAGAGGCGTTCCTGTCAAGGCTATATACATCATGCTGATTGCAATGCTTGCCATAACAGTGGTGATTGTCATTCAGGTGGTGGGGCTGATTCTGATTATCGCCCTTTTAACCATACCTCCATTTATTGTGGAGCGATATGCCCGATCTCTTGGCAGTATGATGTGCTGGTCAACTCTGGCAGGTATGCTTTTCACGATTTGCGGATTGTGGATATCATACACTTTTGACATAACATCAGGTGCAGCAATTATAATGGTTGCTGGTATTGCTTTTTTTGCCTCATTGATAGTGGATAGATTGATAATCTGGTATGGGATAAAAAGAGAAGTTGCCTGAATGGCAGGACAAAATAGTATTGTGTTACCTATAGTAATCTTAGGGATTCTTCTACAATTATTTACTATAAGCCTTGGCACAGCCGTTGTATTGGCAGGGAATATCTCTGTAAAAGAGAGCCTGTTGCTTATTCCTAACAACACAGAAAGCATGGTTATAACAATAAATGGTACGCCTAATGCAACCATAGTCCAACCTTCTAATCCAACTCTACGGGAGAGTTTTGCCGCAGAAGAACTCCAAAAATATATCAGAAAAATTTCAGGGGCTACCCTTCCAATAAAAAGTGATGCCAAAATATTATCAGGCAACATTACCCGTACAAATAACAGTAATAATACTAAAATAGTATCAGAAACCCTCATCATTATAGGCGGTCCTGAGAGAAATCTAAAAACCGCTGAACTTATCTCACAGGATGACTTTGATGCTCTGGTTCCAGGTCCCGAGGGGATGATGATAAAGAGTTTTGGCACCAATGCACTTGTGCTTGCAGGAAGCAGTAAGAATGTCTTTGAATATGAACGGGGAACGCTCTACGCAGTTTACGAGTTTCTTGAAATGTATCTTGGTTGCAGCTTTGGAGCTTATGGAATACCGGGTATGGAAATTGGTGAGTATGTCCCTAAAAATATATTTAGTAAATCAGAAGCCATTGAAAAAGGGACAATTAAAACAGGAGCTATCAATTATTCAAAGAGGAGATCAGATAACTCATATCGTACCGCGATTCTACAGTATCACAATACCACCATTCCACCTGACCATAAACTGAACATCCCGTTTATTGATTGGGCTGCAAAGAACAGGTACAACCGCATTTTGACCATGGAGAGTATCTACACAGCCTTTAAAAAGAACGGTATGTATGAGGAGGCAAAGCAAAGGGGGATTCTCTTTACAGTTGGTCACCATGAGTCCTCAAGATTTTTCTTGCCTCCTGATGGGAACAGCTTTTTTAAAGAGAAATATTATACAACGCACCCTGAATATTACAGATTGAAAAGCGACGGTAGAAGGCTTCATAACACAACTGCATGGAGAGATTCATGGATTTTTTGCAGCAGAAACCGAAACACAATTGAGCAGTTCGCAGATAATATAAAACAGTGGCTTGCTCAAAACCCCTATGTTGATACAGTCTGCATCTGGCCAAATGATCTCTTTGCCCCACAATGTGTTGATCCTTTGTGTGCACCATACAGTAAATGCGAAAATTACGCATGGTTTGTAAATGAAGTGGCAAAAAAGGTGAAGACAGGATATCCAGGCGTTAAAATTGATATGCTGGTCTATTCAGATTTGTTCAATTATCCCCAAGGTGTCAAGCTCGACCCTGCTGTGCTGATTGATGAGTCAACTTGGAGCAACAAGGGTTTAAGATCTGTTGGAAAAGCTGATGGCAACTCATTGATTGGAACACATTATGAGATTAATGCAAAAAAATGGCATGATTCAGGGGCAACTGTTGTATTTTATGAGTATTTTATGGGGAACTTTGGTGCAAAGCAGAAGTATCTGCCAATGGCTGACGAGATGAACGCAGTGTTCAGATATTTCAAGAATACAGGCTATTATCAAGGTTCTGGTACGCAGATTGAGGTATTTAACGTCTGGAACTGCCTGTTCAATTTCTACACCCATGGACGGACAAGCTATGATGTTTCAGTCAGTTTTGACAAGCATCTTGACAGATTCTGCAAAATATTTGGAAGAGGAGCACCATTTATCAAATCCTACATCCAATATGTTGAGAGTGTAATTGACGGGCAGGTAACGTATGATCAGGCGGGCAATTATCTTGCAAAAAATGCGGACAGGGCAAAAATCTACCAATATTTTGAGAGAGCATACAGTGCAGAGCTTCAAGAGAGATTACGTAATAATATCCGTTTGATGCGTATGGCGTTCAGATATACTGATTTATCGACCAATGGCGGCGGCGATGCCGAGTTGAGATATATGTATGATAACTTTGACAGCTACAAACATAATCCAGGCTATGGAATATATATCGCATTGACTGGAGAGAACGGGTTATATCAACCTGACAAGTGGTATCTGTTCCATTGAGCCAAATCTGCTAAAGAACAGAATCATTAATGTTTTTACAGATTTTTTTTAGCCAGGCAACGGATCAGATTCTGAGCAGATTTTCTATCTTGATATCCTTCTCTTTCCATACATTGTTAATCCAGTTGCAGAATCTGTCCCTGAACTCTGCATCATTAAAATAATCCCCCTGAATATCAGGGGTGATGGGAAGAACCTCAACATCCACCATAACCCTTCTGACTCTTCCTGATATGAATCCCCAGAATGTATCTGGTCCATCAGGATACACAATGGTGACATTTATGATTTTGTGAATACAGTCGCCCATTGCACTTAATACAAAGGCAACTCCTCCTGCTTTGGGTTTCAGAAGATGGTTGTGAGGTGAGTTCTGCCGATAGTGCTTTATCCTTGTAAATCGTGTGCCCTCCACAAAATTTACTACACATACCGGAATTGTCCTGAATTTT
>CAXNND010000293.1:0-3666 GCA_964203105.1 Desulfamplus sp. | reverse complement strand
GTGGCGGACCTTCCGGTGATGTTACACTCTCCAACATCTGTGAAAGAGCATCTACGCTCTTGAAAAGCAGCTCAAAAGATTGACCGTCCAGATTTATTTTACCGTTTCTTGCTGCATCAAGGAGATCCTCCATGGCATGTGCAAGCTCTCCTATACTGGTAAGTTTCATCATACGGGCAGAACCCTTGATGGTGTGGGCAGAACGAAACAGGGAGTTTATGGTTTCAGCATCAGCACTGTTGGCACAGATGGTATTTTCCAAATATAGCAATCCATCGTTGAGTTTTGCACAGTGCTCCCGTGCCTCATCTCTGAATCTTGCTAAAAATTTTGAACGGTCGATTGCCATACCTTTTATCCAGCCTTTCGCAAAAGGTTGAGTTTGTGGCGACAGAGAGTCTGGAACTGTTCAGCATTAAAGTTGAGTGGAAAAAAAGTGTTTCTATTTTCAGCCATAACGTTTTTGCCAGGCATCACGTTATTTTGTTTAATAGCCTCTTTTTCAAGTATATCCAGAGCAGACTGATAGGCACTTGCAGCCCTTTTGTTATCACCCAGCATGTTTGCCGTTTCAGCAAGATAAAAATGGGCTGGCCAGCAGTTGCAATCTATATAGATGGCTTCTCGCAAACGCTTTAGACCTTCATCGTTTCTGCCTGTCTGGTGGGCAATAATCCCCAGCATCAAATATGCCGGAAGAGATGCATGATCCTGAGCCATGGCAGCATGGCATTCATATTCAGCCTCTTTCAGGTTATGGGTATCAATCATGATTATTGCCAAAAGAAGATGGGCATTCAAAAAATCCGGCTCTCGTTCAATGATTTTTTTCAGAATCGTGATTGCCTGTTCAGTCCTGTTTGCACGATTATGTTCAAGGGCATTGTTAAATGAGTCTATACTACTATCGGAGTTTTTTGTAGGCAACGCTTGCTCTGGTTGTTTGTGAAGAGTGGTGGAACAGGGTATTTGCCCCGCACTGTTTATGGATTTTAGTCTCCCTGTTATTTCTCCTCTCTTTTTCCTTGGTTTCAGTAATGTTTTTCTTAGATCGACTCTCTCTTCTGATGGAAATTTTTTATAGACAAACAGATCATCTATCTCCATCAGGGATAGGATACCGATATTATGATGGATGGTCTCGGTTGAACTGACTACAAGATACCCTCCTGTAGCCAAGGAGTTTGCCAAACGTCTGAAGATAGCCTGCTGTACCTCAACCGGAAAATATATTGAGACATTGCGGTAAAAAATAATATCAGGGTTTCTCGCTGCCGGCGGGTATATCTCTGAATTGAGGTTGGCTACCTGAAAAAAAACAGATCTTCTGATAAACTCCTTGATACGAAACAGGTTAGAGGCAATACAGAATGAATCGCATTCAACAGGCTCAAAATAACTTTTTAAAAAAGAGACCTCCATAGCCCTGAATGAATATTTGCTGTAAACTCCCTTTATTGCCCTGGAAATTGCCGTGGAATCAATATCCACGCCGACTATTCTAAAGAGATGATCGCTTTTTTCGCCATACCTATCATGAAGAAGCATGGCAATTGAGTAAGCCTCCTCACCTGTTGAACATCCAGCACTTACAATTTTAAGCCTGCCTGTTTTCTGCTTTTTAATAAGTTCCGGCAATAATCTGTCAGCCATCAGTCGTAGCTGTTCTGGTTCACGGAAAAAATAGGTCTCATTGACCGTCAAAAGCTGAATCAGCATATCCATTTCAGCCGGATCACGCACCAGCAGATCATGGTAATCCGTAATAGATGCAATATTACAGGCAGCCATCCGCCGAGCCACTCCATCATACAATGTCTGTTCGCGGTCGTTTGCAAAGGTAAATCCGCAGGTGTCAAGCAGCAGTGACTTGAAGTTATTAATGGTTACAAAACGCTCTGATGATCTCATCTGCATCTTCATATATCAACCCCTCTGACGTAATCAAGCATGTTCATCAGATAGTCAGGAATCATGTCCAATGTAAGGACACGTTGAACTGCACCCTGGCTCACAGCAAGACCGTTCATCCCAAACACCACAGAGCTATGCTCATCCTGTGCAAGTGTTGCACCGCCGGCAGATTGTATTGCCTTGATCCCTGCTACGCCATCACTACCCATGCCGGTTAAGATAATTCCTACAGAGTGTTGTCCAAACGACTCTGCCACAGAACGGAAAAGGTGATCACAAGATGGGTGGTATAGCTGATGTTCGCCCCCATTTGACAGAAGAATAACTCCATGACGGGTAACCCGCATGTCTGATTCTGACGGATTGAGATAAACTTTTCCGGAACTTGTCACCTCACCATTTCGGGCAGATGTTACATCAAGAGGGGTACGGGTGTTGAGCCATTCAGCCATGCCCTGTGTAAATCCAGCGGCAACATGTTGGGCAATCACAATTGGAGCTGGAAAGGTTGCAGGCAATTTTGAGAGAATAGTACAAAGGGCATTGGGACCACCTGTTGATGAAGCAATGGCAACTATTCGCCTTTTGATAATACTCGATCTTGTTAAGGCATCTGTCTTATTACTTTGAATAAACGGCTTAGTATCTGTATCTGATATGGGGTAACCATTTAAAATTGAGCCGCTGGATGATATATGGTTTGTGTTTGGCTGGTCAATCCTTATACCCATTGCGATCTGGTGAGCTACGACATCAACGCCTGCGAGCATCTTGACTTTTTTGACAAGGCGTGAGGCATCTTCTGGATCAATATCTGACTTTTCAACCACATCCAATGCCCCTTTTGAGACAGCATCAAATGCAGTGCGAACCCCTGAAAGAGATGTGATAACTAAAATAGGTACAGGATTTACAGCCATGATTCGTGAAATTGCCTCAAGACCACTTAATAAAGGCATTTCAATATCCATAGTAATAATATCAGGCTTTAATGATAGAGCCTTGGCTACTGCCTCAATGCCATCGGCAGCTTCACCTGCTATAGAAATTGCGGGGTCAGATGTCAGGATATCGCATACCATCTCACGCACTAACGAGCTGTCATCCGCAACCAGCACTCTTATCAAACGGTCAGGCTTCAAGATCACGATCCTCCACCGGCATAATTGGAACTACTATGGATAGTATCGCTGTGCCTATCTGGATTGGAAAAGATTTGCGAGTCGATTGTATGGCTAATAAATGAATCCTTTTTAGAACTGCCGTTTGAGTCAATTTTAAAGTGTTTTACTAAAGATTTGAGTCGTTGGGCTAACTCTACAAGCTCACCAGCCACCAAATTGGACTGGCGGGAAGAGACAGTTGATTGACGCACTCCCTGATCAATCTCCCTGATAGCGATCACTACCTGACTGCTTGCTATCTGCTGCTGCTGAGTCGAAAGAGATATCTGACGAGCAGAATCCGCAGACTGCTCAACCCCTTCAACCACATTCATCAACATCTCAAAAGTGTTAATGGATGACTCGTGACCCTCCTGCATCATAACCGAAGTCTTTTCAGAAGAGATAACAAGACGGTTTACAGAATCAAGAATCTCTGTGATCTTGCTCTCAATCTCACCTGTTGACTCAACCACACTGTCTGCAAGGCGACGTATCTCAACCGCTACAACACCAAAACGTTTGCCAACCTCACCGGCACTTGCTGCCTCAAGAGCTGCATTAAAGGCAATGAGTCGGGTTTGGTTGG
>CAXNND010000292.1:0-3680 GCA_964203105.1 Desulfamplus sp. | reverse complement strand
AATCAAGGATGGGAAGGTAGTTGCTGATGCCAAAGACGGTAAATCTTTGGATAAGAGTAGCGATAAAAATATTGGTGATAAAGATGCTAAAAGCAACAATGCTTCAGTTGAGAATGGCTCTGTTAAGAGATTGGATAGCAAGTCCAATGATGCTATTGAGAGCATTCTGACTACACTGTCAGATATGAAATGCCACAGTTTTACCAATACAGACAGCAAAGATGAGTTTAAAGATAAAGGTGTCGAACAGATGGCAAAAATAACCCTGAAACCGGACTCAGACAAAGAATTTTCTCTTGTTATTTACAAAAAAAATGAAAAGGGCAATTATCCTGCAATATCTTCAGAAAGTATCTATCCGTTTTATCTCAATACCTATGAAGGTGATGAGATTGTTTCCAAAATAGATGATGCAATCGGCTTGAATCAGAAAACAGTTGAAGCTAAGGAGCAGTGACAAGAATAATAGGGTAATAATTGAAGATAGTAAGGTAGTTATGAGCAGGATAAAGTTAAGTGATGAGGATAAAAAATGGTATTGGGTAAAAGAGAATTCTTAAGCAAAACTTGATTATAAATTTTAAAAGAGATAAGTTACCTCGAAAGCTGTCTTTTATTGCTGTTTTGCTTTACGATATTATATAATTTAATGGCTATCAGCAGTAAAAACATTTTAATTAATTTATTTTAAAAGGAGAAGAAATTATGGAGCTGGTTAAAATCATACTCGCTGTTTTGTTGCCACCATTAGGAGTTTTTATTGAGGTAGGAGTGGGGAAACAATTTTGGATAAACATTATTCTTACACTGCTTGGATACCTGCCGGGCGTTGTCCATGCAGTATGGGTAGTTGCAAAGAGTACTTCAGAGCCATGCAGAGCAAAAAATTAAAATTTTTATTAAATAATGGTTAAACTCCTCCGGCATTAATCCCTGAACCATGAGAGTCCGCTATGGATTTTCATGGTTAACAATCTTCAAAGTTTTTCATGCTGATAATCTTCTGAATTTCATTATTAATCTGTCAATATTTAAAATTGATTTGTGGAGATACAATGTGTGCTCATCGTTCAACCATACGTTTACAAAATACATTTCATATACAGCTTCTTTTATTTATAATAGCATCACTTTTTTTGATTTCAGGTTGCAGTAACAGCATTTTTTCAGGATCTGGTAAAAAACAGACTGTTACTGCTAAGGGTTCAAAGCAGGCAAATGCTGTCTATTATGATTTTGAGGATATCCTTGTTCCAAGAGATATGAAAATTGATGATAGCTCAACCGTTGTTGTAAGTACACCAGGACACACATCAGGCATCATCACCTTGAAGGGGCGGATAGACAGGGATTCTCTTTTGAAGTTTTTTAACAGCAATATGCAAAAAGATAACTGGAATATAATAAGCCAGATAAGATCACCGACCTCTACGATTCTTGTTTTTCAAAAATCATCAAGGTGGGCAGTTATTACGTTGCGTGATAGAGAGTATTATACATACGCTGAAATAGGTGTTGCCCCATCATTTGGAGAGACATCTTCAGGCTCTTTGAACGTGCCTTCAGATTCTGGCTATGGGGCAAGTTCCAGTTCTGGATCCGGTTCTGGTTCTGGAAGCAGCGGAGGCACTATAGAGAGTCAAAATCTCTTTGAATAAAAATGCAATTACCTGAATCCCCACCTTAAACCTACCACAAGTAGCCTAAGTTCTAAGAAGGGGGGATTTTAACATTTAAAGGTTTTTTATGCTTAAAGATAAAACAATCGTTTTGGGTGTCTGCGGAGGTATCGCTGCTTATAAATCAGTAGAACTCTTACGTCTGATGAAAAAGTCAGGAGCCAATGTCAAGGTGGTGATGACCCGCTCTGCTATGGAATTTGTTGGAGAGACCACCTTTCGTGTTCTTTCGGAAAATGATGTGTTGACCACCCTGTTTGACTCAAAGGGTCTGTTTAACTCAAAAGATGCATCAGTCCGCCATATTGAGTGGGCATCCGAGGCAGATGCTGTCGTCATTGCCCCTGCCACAGCCAATATGATCGGAAAGCTGGCAAACGGAATAGCTGACGATCCCCTCTCAACAATGATGATGGCAGTAACCGTACCGGTAATCATCTGCCCCTCAATGAACACCCACATGTATGAAAACAGGGCACTTCAGCGTAACCTTGACACGCTCGAACAAGACGGGATGTTTATTCTTGAACCTGGGACAGGAGAACTTGCCTGCAAAACAAGAGGTGCGGGGCGTCTTCCTGAACCAGAACTGATTTTTGACAGGCTTGCGAAAATTTTTTGCCCAAAAGATTTAAAGGATAAAAAGATTCTTATATCTGCAGGACCCACAAGGGAATCCATTGATCCTGTAAGGTATATCAGTAACCACTCTTCAGGCAAAATGGGATATGCAGTTGCTGAAGCTGCTGAAAAAAGAGGCGGTGCAGTAACTCTGGTCTCTGGTCGTGTATCCATTGTCCCTCCATTTGGTGTAAATTTAATACAAATAGAGAGTGCTATAGAGATGGCGGATGCCATGCTCGAACAGATGGAGAATGCTGATATAATTATAAAGGTGGCTGCTGTCGCTGATTACAGACCGTTGGTGTCATATAAAGACAAGATAAAAAAGCAGGATAATCCATTATCTTCCCCTGATGATGGTACAGAAGGTTCTCACGATAAACCTGTAGTTTCCCTTTCAATTGAATTGACTGAAAATCCTGATATTCTTAAAATGTTGGGTGAACGCAAGAAAACAAATCAGTTTCTCGCAGGTTTTGCAGCAGAGACACAAAACCTTGATGTCCATGCTGTGGCAAAGATGGAAAAGAAAAATTTGGATATGATAGTCGGTAATATTGTGGGTGTGAAAGGATCTGGTTTTGAAGCTGATACAAATAAGGTTAAGCTCTTTTTCAGAGATGGTACCATCAACGATCTGCCTATGATGGATAAGTTACAGGTTGCTCACAGGCTTCTTGATAATATTATTGCAAGAGTGGTTAAGGTTTGAAATAGTATAAAGTTCAGATAGGAGTTGTTCCTAAATGAGAGCCGAGTTCTTTCAAATAATTCAAGAGGCTTCAAGTATCTTTTCATGGAACAGGGAAATTGGGATTCAATATCTTGATATATCTGAAGAGTCTGTCAGGACAATAAGCAGATGGAGCGATAAATATAATAGAGCAACAGTTCCTTCTATCCATGCAAAACTGTCGTCAATACCTGAAAAGGGTGCCCTAAAGCCTCCAGACTCAGATATAAGGCAGTATGTTAGAAATCCATCTCCTCCTCCACATTCTGATAACAAGCATAAGCCTTTAACTCACCCATCTCTTCCCCAACCAGTTGGTGGTGTAATTAACATTGATGCTAACACTCACGCTGATATTCATCGTGACGATAATATTCACTGCACTGGAGATAGCAATTCACAAATCTTTTTTCTGAGCGAAGCCTTTGATTACACTACATCAACTGGTGAGCTTTTTATGAACATACTCAAAGCAATGAATCTTGGAAAAGATACTGTCTGTCTGTGCACCTTTGAGCCTCTTGATTACAGGCGTGGTATTCCAGAAGTACGTCAGAGGATATCTCATATTCGTGAACAGGCAGAAAATTTGATAGATGAGGTGAAAATCACTACAAACGGGTTTCATCCCAAAATCATCTCTA
>CAXNND010000291.1:0-3681 GCA_964203105.1 Desulfamplus sp. | reverse complement strand
ATCATTTGCCCTCACAGGCAGAATCTGAATATTGTATGGTTATAAAATATTCATCAACCCGACCATCTGAATAATCTGGAATTTTAAATGGTAAAATCCTAATGTTTTCCAACTTTATATACTTTCTTGTCGCTTTAATCCTATACTCTACAAGTGAATTTCCAATTACAGACAAAGAGATGGTTGCTCATGCCATCTGGATAGCCGTGGCACTTGCCGTTCTGTTTGCCCTCATCTGCCACCTCACATTTAAACGGTTAGAAGGCAATGCAGCAAGCTCTGCTGGCATACAGAATCTGGATCGCCATGTTGAGAAACGCCTCTCCCGACTCTCAATTCTTGCAATTGTCCTCTTTGCCTTTGATCTCTATATCCTTCGACTTAATCTTCTGCTCGACAATGTATGGCTTTTCAGGATATTTCCCACTTTGGAGGCTGTCATCTTTCTGGCTGTTTTTCTGTTATATCTTGTTATTGTATGGCATTCAGCCTGGAATATCCAGAAACAGTATTTTACAGGTTATGTCTCAAAAAAGGATTTTGTTATCTCTAATATCTCCTTTTCGCTGCCTGCACTGCTACCCTGGTTTCTTCTCTCTCTTACCGCTGATCTGATTGAGCTTATCCCGTTTGAACAGCCTAAAGGTTTTCTTGCAACACCCCAGGGTGAAATCTCTTACGTAATTGTCTTTATGGTTGCAGTTGCATGTTTTGGTCCTCTTCTAATCCAGAAGATATGGTGCTGCACGCCACTTGAACCAGGCTTTGCAAGAGCAAGAATAGAGGCTCTCTGTCAACGGGCAAACCTTAAATATGCTGATATTCTTAAATGGGAACTCTTTGGCGGCTCAATGATTACTGCCGGTGTGATGGGGCTTTGGGGGAAATTCCGTTATATACTGGTTACACCTGCAATGATAAGCAGACTGGAACCTGAAGAGATTGATGCAGTTATTGTCCATGAGATAGGACATATCCAGCAGTGGCATATCCACTTTTATCTCTTTTTTTTTGCGGGATATATTGCATGTGTCTATTCTCTTTTTGATCCGATGATTCTGATATACTACTCCGAGCCTCTTATTAACCTTGTTTCGCTTACCGGCATTAGCCATGAGACCGGTATTACACTTATGTTGAGTATGACGCTGATTCTGGTTTTTCTGCTCTATTTCCGATATATATTTGGATTTTTTATGAGAAACTTTGAACGTCAGGCAGATATTCATGTCTATCGTTATCTTCCCGATGCCTCTGCTCTTGTACGCACCTTTTACAGAATTGCCGGATCAAGCCGTCAGTCGTGGGACAAACCTAACTGGCACCATTACAGCATAAAAGAGCGGGTTGATTTTCTGAATCTGTGCGAACTCAATCCCGAATCTGTTGAGAAGCATCACAGAAAAGTTAAATTGATGATGCAGGTATATCTGATTTCAATTGTGCTGATATGTTCTGTTGGATATTATTTCAATTTTGGGCAGGGAAAAGAGCAGATAAATGGATTTTTTGCAGACAAGATTTTAAGCGAACAGATTAAGGGATATCCTCATAATATTGATATTCTGCTTTTAGCCGCAGATTACTATTACAACAAAGATCAATTTGAGAAGGCTATCCTGTATTACAGCAAGGTTATAAATCTTGATCCCATGAGCAGCCACGCTCTTAATAATCTTGCATGGCTTTATGCTACATCCCCTGACGTCTCATTTCAGGATCATCCAAAGGCATTGGAGCTTGCCAAAAGTGCATTAGAGGCTGCAAAGATGGCTTTGCTAAGTGATGTTAATCAGCAAAACAGGACAATCTCAGAAAATGGGGATAGCAGCACCTCACAAGGTATAATCTCTGGGCTTCCCTCCCATATTCTTGATACCTATGCAGAGGCATGTTTTGTAAATGGACTTTACAGAGATGCTCTTGAAGCGGCAAGAGAGGCATTACAAAATGCTACAGACAAAAAGGATTATTACGAGCAGCAGATAATCAGATTTGAAAAGTTTAATTGACGGAAAAGAGACAAATCCCCCCCCTGAAATATTCACTCACGCTTAGAATTGACGTAAATCAAGGTGTGATAACAAGAGCAAATATTATAATCAACACCATAACAACGAGTGAAGAGAGCAGCATCAGCTCACACGCCATTCGTATATTTTCCCTTCCTGGATCACCGAACTTTTTACCAATATGGGGTTTTTCCACAAGTTGTCCGTGGTAATAGTTTGGTCCTCCAAGTTTTACCTCAAGAGCACCTGCAAAGGCAGCCTCAGGATAGCCTGAATTTGGGCTTTTATGTTCTCTTCCCTCTTTAATGGCGGTTATAAAAGCAAGTTTTCCACGTTTAAGTGAGATGATCGCAGCGGCAATTGAGATTATAAGCACGGAAAGTCTTGCAGGTATAAAATTTGCGACGTCATCAATTCGTGCTGATGCCCTGCCAAACAGTATATATCTCTCATTGCGATAGCCAACCATTGAATCTAACGTGTTCACCATCTTATATGCAACTGCTGCCGGAACTCCACCCACGAGGGCAAAAAACAGGGGTGAGAGAAATCCATCAACAAAATTTTCAGCAACTGTCTCCACAGTTGCCTTTACTACTCCTGTTTCATTGAGATATTTCACATCTCTTCCAACAATCATGGATACCTTAAACCTTGCTGCCTCAAGTCCATTATCAATTTTGCAATTTTTAATAGCATCTATATTATTCCTAAAAGAGTTGATCTCATCTGATGAGCCTTTCTCAAAAGCCTCCTTTACCTCTGATGCCGCTCTCTCCAGAGTTCTTGCTGAAAGGCAGAAAAATATCAGCACCACCTCAGCAGCAATACCGGCAAAAGGGTGAAAAAGCCAAGCAATTTTAACTATCCAAAAAGAGGCTGCCCATGTTGCAAATATGAGAATTAAAGCAAACAGAAGACCAGCAACAAACTCAAGTTTAATGAAGCGTCTGAAAACAGGTTCAAAAAAAGATATGGCTTTGCCCATCAAAATTACAGGGTGTGGAAGCCAGCGGGGGTCGCCAAGAACAATATCAAGAATGTATGCAGCTAAAAGAATGTATAGTGTAGAATTATCAGACATTTGTATAATTTTCTAATTTTGATTGAATGAACGTTTAAATGAGCTGTTGCAAGATTTCTACCAATTTCAAATTTGTTTTTCTATCTCTTAATGAAAAACGGACAAACTGATCTGACAGCCCGTGGAAATTAGAGCAGTCGCGGATCAAAATTTTATGCTCTCCTAATAATTTGCACAGATCTTTGGATTTCATATCTCCAATAAGTTTTGCAAGTAGAAAATAGGTTTGTGCAGGGTAGATTTTTAACTTTACCTTACCTCCACTAGTTAGATAGCAACCTCCTGATTCATCATAACAACCTCCGCCAAAAGCATCTTGAAATATCTGTTTTTCTGTTTGCACAAACGAGCGGGTCATCTCAAGAAATGGCTCAATTATTTGAGGATTCTCAAGAATGTGAACTGTTGCTGCCTGGGATAGGGCATTTACTGACCATGGCTGATAATATCTCATTAAATTGTCAATAACATCAGGGTCTGCACACAGATATCCGGTTCTTAATCCTGGTATCCTGAATATTTTTGACATTGAGCATATAACAATCAGGTTGGAAAATGCTGATGTTTGAGCAATTAGGCTTAACT
>CAXNND010000290.1:0-3682 GCA_964203105.1 Desulfamplus sp. | reverse complement strand
GGTATTGGTAAAATTACACAAATCATTTAGGAGAGCTATAGTAGGGTCTGACTCCGCTCTGTTGGTTGCAATGGCATATCTAAAGACCTGGCTGCAAATTGTTCTGATTCTGTGAGCCGTTTCAATTGCTCCTCTGGATTCAACCCGCCGTAACACTGCTAAAATATCAGGGGCTGAAAGATGTTTTATTGGTCTGTCTCCAATGAATGGCAGGATATCATTATCAATTCTTGCCTTGATTTTATCAGTGTGCCCCTCTGTCCATATGTTGCTCTGTTGTTTGAAGCATTCGTTAATAATATTCTTGAAAGTATTGACTGTTGTCTCTGTCAATTCTGCCTTGACTGTTTGCCTTGCATCCATTGGATCAGTTCCATGAGCAAGGAGTTCTTTAATCTCTGATAATTTCTCTCTTGCAAGGGACAATGAGACCGCCGGAAATGCCCCTAATGATATTTTTTTTCCCTTGCCGTCGAACCTGTATTTTACATTCCATAGTTTTCCGCCGGTTGGTGTAATAAAAAGGTATAATCCGTTCCCGTCAAAAAGTTTATAGGATTTTTCTTTTGGCTTTGCTGACTTGATTAAAAAAGTTGTGAGACCTGAAATTTTTTTAGGCATGAATCCCCCTTTACTGATAAGGTTCTATGATTTTTAGGGGCTTTTTTTCATACTGTTTTGGGGCTTTTTTGAATAAGCCCCCACAAAAACCCCCAAAAAGTTTGTATTTCATGGGATTCTATAACATACGGTTGGACGGTAGG
This sequence comes from Desulfamplus sp., assembly GCA_964203105.1. Lineage (GTDB taxonomy): Bacteria > Desulfobacterota > Desulfobacteria > Desulfobacterales > Desulfobacteraceae > Desulfamplus. The sequence continues at coordinate 2,918 of CAXNND010000290.1, read as the reverse complement.
CAATAAAAAACCCCTTATTTCTAAGGGGTTTAGGACGATATTGGGCTATTTTGAATGTTGATTTGGTGGAGGCGGCGGGAATTGAACCCGCGTCCGAAAAGAGTTAGCAGTGGCTTCTACATGCTTATCCTGAACTTTAAATGTTACTGAAAGTCTCCCTCAGGATGGATACATATCAGCGTAGCCTGAAAAGTTTAACTTCACACAAGCCAGACACCGGTGTGAAGCGTTCCCGCATAGTCGACGCCCTTTACTGAAACCTGCAGGAAAAATCTCAGCAGGACGGAAGCTGCCTAAGCAGCTACAGCGTAGTTATAATCGTCTGCGATTATCTTTATTTTCCATTGATTTTACGAGTCAACAGAAAGCTCGACATGCTACCAAAACCTCGTCGTCTCCGTCGAAGCCTTTTCGCCCCCAAATTTTAAAAGATCACAATAATCTACTTTTATCAGTTTAAACTACTCTAACTATCAGAAGATATCAAACTTTGTAATTGAACGGATATATAGGCTTGATTATAAAAAAAGTCAACTGTTATAACTTTTTAAGCTGATGGACATATTAATAGATTAACGAATCTTATGATCTCTATCCATCTCTCTTTCAATATCCCTTTTCTTTATTGTATCGCGTTTGTCATACAATTTTTTGCCTTTGGCAAGTCCAATCTGTACTTTGATTTTGCCATTCTTAAAATAGACTTTAAGAGGGATAATTGTAAACCCTCTCTCTGCAACCTTGCCAATCAATTTTTTTATCTCTTTATTGTGAAGAAGCAGTTTTCTGCTTCTGAGCGGCTCATGATTGTCATAATAGGCATTTTGATAAGGAGTGATGTGCATCTGCCTCAAGAATACCTCGCCGTTTTTTATATCTGCATAGGAATCTTTAAGGTTGATTCTGCCCTGACGTATTGATTTAACTTCTGTCCCTACAAGTACAATTCCAGCCTCTATTTCACCGGATATATCATAGTCATGCCTTGCCTTTTTATTGGTTGCAATAACCTTTATGTGCTCTGATTCCATTATACCCCTATCCTTTGGCCAGATTCTAATTTATCCGCCTGATTTCTCTTTAATCAAATAGGTTTAAATTCTCCTCTAATCAGAGAGAATCTTGCCATACCGCTCCTTTACAAGGTTTACTATCTCTGATACCTGCCCCATCTGTATAATTTCATCCACAAACCCTTTGGTCTCATTAGTATCAAACCTTGTAACCATCTGTCGAATAACAGGAATTGCCATAGGATTCATTGATAGCTGAGTCAATCCAATACCCATTAATACAGGAAGATTGAATGGCTCTCCTGCCATCTCTCCACACATCACCACACCAATATGTTTCTTTCTTGCGGCATCAACAACCATTTTGACCATTCTTATAACAGCGGGATTCATCGGATTATACAGATGGGCTACCTGACGGTTACGCCGATCAATTGCCATGGAGTATTGAATAAGATCATTTGTTCCAATACTGAAAAAATCGACGTAGTCAGCAAGATCTTCTGCTATTATCACAGCAGAAGGTACCTCGATCATTATTCCAAGGGGAATATCGCCGTTAAAGATCTTCTCTTCCTGTTTTAGCTCTTCAATAGCACGGCTTATGATCTCTTTTACCTCAATTATCTCCTCAACACACGAGATCATTGGAATCAGAATTTTGATCTTCCCAAAAGCACCAGCCCTAAGAATCGCCTTGATCTGGGTGGTGAAAATTTCCGGTCTTTTAAGGCAGAATCTTACAGCTCTCAATCCAAGTGCCGGATTCTCCTCTTCCACATTTTTCATATAGGGAAGAACTTTATCCCCATTAATATCAAGAGTCCTGAAGGTAATGGGCATGGGAGATAAAAGATCAACCACCTCTTTGTATTTGTCAAAAAGTTCATCTTCTGATGGAAACCGTTTAAGATCAATATAAAGGAATTCTGTCCTGAAAAGCCCTACACCTTTTGCACCATTATCTCTTACAGAAACGACCTCTTCCACAAGCTCAATGTTTGCCATAAGCTCGAAAGTCTGCCCATCTAGGGTTATTGCAGGCAAATGGCTCTCTCTTGCCATGATAGCCTGCTGTGCTTCATAGAGTGATCTTCGCTCCTCATAAGCAAAAAGAGTATCTTCTTCAGGATTTATAATCAGGATACCAGATGAGCCATCAACAATAAGAATATCGTCATTTTCAACCTTATGCGTGGCATTGCCAAGTCCCATTACCGCAGGAATTCCAAGAGCTTTGGCAATAATACCGGTATGAGAATCCTTACCCCCACGATCTGTTACAAAGCCTTTAATCAGTTCAAGCTGAATCTGGCTTGTATCTGCTGGAGAGAGATCATGGGCAACCAGAATAACACGTTTATTAATATCAGAGATTTTAATATCCTGTGCACCGATCAGGTGACGCATAACCTGTTCTGATACCTGAACAATATCGGTCACTCTCGATTTCAGGTAAGGATCATTCACCTTCATAAACATCCGCTTTACCTGACGTAAAACCTTTTTTAATGCCCACTCGGCATTTATGCGTTCACTCTTTATAGTATCAATAGTTTTGCCATAAAGCATTTTATCTTTAAACAGGGCTAAGTGTGCCTCAAGAATATCAAGCTGGTCGCTCAAATAGCTATTGAGTGATTCTATTATAGAAGAGTGTTCATCACTTGCACGCTTTACAGCATTTTTAAAACGGTTGATCTCGCCTGGCACATCCTCTTCCGAGACAGGATATCGTTTAACCAGATTAACACCTTCGCGGTCAACTATATATGCCTTTCCAATACATATACCAGGCGAACCTGCAATCCCCTTTATAAAAAGCTCCTCTTTTTGAGATATGCCAGCGGCACTACCATTTGCCTTTACCATAACATGCTCTTTTTGAGATTTACCCATCGGTAT
>CAXNND010000289.1:0-3684 GCA_964203105.1 Desulfamplus sp. | reverse complement strand
CTGAAACTCTGGATTTATCAGCATTTATATCTGTAGAAATGGGCATGGCAAAGAGTTTGAGTATCGACTTACCAGAAGGTTCAGCCTACTATGTTGGTGTCAAGGCATACAACAAAGGCGGGGCAAGTGTAATGTCTAATATTGTTGCTATTATCGTGGAAAAGACAACTCCCGAGCCTGAACCAGAACCCGAGCCAGAAGTATCATCAGGTATGGGCAAGGCAATTATCCTTGCTGGTGGTGGTGCTACAACCCTATATAAATACAGTAACACAATGTGCCAGCAGATGTACCGTTTCCTCAAGCAGAGGGGTTTTACTGATGGGGATATTCTCTACATGAACCAGCAGGCTCCTGATGTTAATGAGGATACATACCTTGAGAATGATCTTCTGGATTATAATCTTTTTGAGCCGGAAAAACAGTTAAAGGATGCCTTTTCAAAAGCAGTTCAGGGACTTTCCTATACCAATGGTGGTCAGTTTATTCTGTATGTTCATGGTCATGCTGATAAGAATTTTCTCAAAATAACCAGAGAGTATGAAATTTCAGCCGCACAACTAAAGGATTTGCTTGCAACTATTCCAGTCGGGGTTCAACAGCTAATTATTCTCGATACCTGCTATTCAGGCTCTTTTCTTAAAGAGCTTTCAGGGGTAGAGAACCGAATCGTTATTACCAGTGCTGATGATACAGCCGCATGGAATACGACAATTACCAGTTTTTCACAAGAATTTATCCACACCCTACGTAAAGGTCTTACGGTAAAAGATGCATTTGAAGATACTGAGGAGATGATTAAAAAAGAGCCAAAAATATTTGGCAAACAGTCTCCATGTATTGATGCCAATGGAGATGGAGTTTACAGTTCTGCTGACAGGGTTAAGGTGGCTTCGCTTTATATTGGAAAAGAGGGGGTTACGGCTGCTGAACCACCTGTCATCACAAGAGTTCACCCCGCAATGGATATACCGGAAGATAAGGCAACTGAGACACTATGGGTCGAAACATCACCGAGCGGGGATGAGCGGATAAAAAAGGTAAAGGCTATATTAATGCCCCCAGATTTTACATTAACCCAATATACCGGAGAAGATACACAGTTCAGCGAAAATATACTGGAACTTGAGTTAAAGTATAATGGTGCGGATGATCGTTATCAGGCAACTTATGACAGTTTTAGAAAAAAAGGTATTTGGCGGATCGTTTATCAGGTGCAGGGCAGTGACGGAGAGTGGTCTGAAATTGCCTTTGGTGAGGTTAATGCCGGAGGTCTTTCCAAAGTTGTATCTGTTTCAGTTGGGCTGAACCAGACAGAGTACCATATAGCAGACAAACTGCGGTTTGATGTCACCCTGAACGGGAATGCTGCAATTGACCTATATGTTGCTGTTATATTTCCACAAGGCTTTTTTCAGACATTTTTATATCCACAGAATCCGAGCATAGCTGGAGTGTTGACACCTTATCAATCAAATATAGCCATCAGCGGTCAAGAAACGCTTTCGCTATTAAACTGGCAACTTCCCCAAGGTTTGAGTCAGGGTATATATATCGGCTGTGCTGTTGCAACTGAGGCTGGTAGTGATCCCTTGGCAGTTGAAGGATGGTATGACTATGAATGCAAGACCTTTGAGTTAAAATGAAGGGTTATTTGCCCAAACACCGAAAAAGCGTGGCAGAAATTACAATATAGACAAACACGGGAGCGAGCATAAATAGAATACAGTAAGGGGCTGCTTGAGTTATTCAAGCAGCCTTTAAATTGCATCTTCTTCCACCTATTATCTTAGATGTGAAAATATTACATTTGTATGTACTGAATAGCTCAATTACTGCACTAAAAGTTGAGGTTTTCACACCTGCATTTTTACTCCTGCCGGTGATAATTTTCGCACAATACATGATGGGGTTAATGCGATGGGAACTATTTTTAAATATAAATGCAGTAATTGTAAATACACTGATGAAGTAAGCGGTGGAGCAGACATAGGCTTTTTTATAAAAACTAAAACTGGATTTTGTTCCCAATGTAATCGTCTTGTAGATGTGGTGATTGAAGATAAATTTGCTCCTGTATCTGCTCGTGTCTGCCCAATTTGTGAAAAAGATATAAAACAATGGTGGGTAGAAGGTAAGCCATGTCCCTTATGTCAGGGAAAAATGATTAATATGGGATGTGTTCTCCAGTGGGATTAGTTGGATAATAAGATGAACATAATCCAAAAATTAAACAATAAGGGTAAAACCGTCATAGCGTGGGTGTGCCTAACATTGAATAAATGACCCAATGCATTGAAACAGAGGCCAACAAGGTTCTTTTTATCAGCAATTTCAATTATTTTCTTTTAATGTAAAAACACAACTATGTTTTACATCTGTAATAAAATTAAAGCTGGCATTGCACCAGCTTTGTTAAATTATTTATAGATAATAACCTTGCTCCCTTATACTATATGGAAAGGTCGAAAATTCTTGTCTTGTCAGATGGTCGTCTGGTGTAAACGCTTTCACCTTGCCATCTATCCTTTTCAATTTTTGAGGCACGACTTTTAACTCGTATCCCAAAAGGCCGCCAATCCTGACAACTTCGCTGCACCACCAAGGATTATTATGAATCGTATAAAAGCTCTTCTTCTTATATTCAGGTTTTACCTGATGTGCGAGTTGATGGATCATCTCGTGAAGAATAACGTCATACGTGTATTTTTTGCCAAACATCTTTTTATCCGTGTTCCAAACTATCTCAGATACGGGATGAAAAATAGAATTGTGCAGCATCATCCGGTTGTCATTGATATTACCTAAATTTTTGCTATAATTTGTAATTCCCCAGATAATCTGAATCGGTTTTAAAGCGTTGTCAAAATACAATTCATTGATTTCCAACCAAGAATCGTAGGCAAAAACACATTTTTCACCGTAAATAACTGCGTCTTCTTTGTATTGTTCAATAATTTCAATATCTTCTTCTGTCATATAGTCTCCTTATGTAAAATGTATAACTACATTTTACATTTATCTTTCTTTATAATTTAAATGATTTTCTAAGAAATCGTGGAATGGGCTATGGTGTCTTGTCTTTATAATGTTTTAACTTAATAAGACATATTTTATTTTAAGTTAGATTAGTGCTAAAACCTTCATCGATGAAGGTTTTAGCACTATCGTAACCAGATAAAATATGGAATTCATTGATCCTTTACCTCAATTTGATTTGTAGCAGATTAGTTCCTCTTTTAGCACTTAGATTTAAAAATGGACAGTTTAAAACAAAATATACTAATATCAAACTGTCCATTTCTTCTCTACTTAAAGATTACAATAGATGTTTCCAAATACGCCACCACGGATCATCAAAATATGCTACACGGGGATTTAACAGGTAATGAATCCTTGCACAGTCCTTAAAGCCCATAAGCAATGGGTCATACTCTCTAAACGTCTCATTATCAAACAGATGAATGTCCCTTCTTATCATTGCAATTGTATAGCTCTCAAATATCAGGTTTGAAGCTATCCTTAGAAACTTATCGTAATTGATATTGTTTATAAAATCAGCTACGGTTGAGTCTGTGATATCTGACCATTCATCGCCTGTCATTTCTGACATCTGCTCCTTTGGTATATTGCGGTTATTTATTATGTCCTCTATTGTCCATCCTTTAGAGTCTAAAACTAATC
>CAXNND010000288.1:0-3688 GCA_964203105.1 Desulfamplus sp. | reverse complement strand
AAATTTATTTCAGGGCTATACTGGTCAAGGTCATAAATTGAGTATATAAAAAAAGCATCTATTTAAGGAATAAATCCAAAACTACTCTTCTAACTCACATGCACACCAAAATTTTTCCATTCTTTTGCTAAGAGCCTTTGCATAGCCATCCCAGTCAGTAATTATATGAGTTGCAAGTCCCTCTTCAATAGCCGCTTTTGCCACAGCAACAGATTCCCACTCGATTACCCTTGGATCAAATGGCTTTGGCACAATGTAGTCCCTTCCAAAGGTGAACTCCTTACCATCATAGGCATCTCTGACAATCTGTGGAACAGGCTCTTTGGCAAGTGCTGCTAAGGCTTTTGCTGCGGCAAGTTTCATACCTTCCGAAATTTTCTTTGCACCAACATCAAGAGCGCCCCTGAATATGAACGGAAAGCCAAGAACATTGTTTATCTGATTAGGGTAATCAGATCTGCCGGTTGCCATAATGAGGTCTTTGCGGGTGGCAACTGCAAGGTCATAGGTGATTTCAGGATCAGGGTTAGCCATTGCAAAAACAATCGGATCTTTTGCCATAGATAGAAGCATCTCTGGAGTCACAACATCTTTCTGAGATACACCCATAAACACATCTGCACCTTTCATTGCATCTGCAAGCGTTCTTTTGTCTGTATCAAGAGCAAAGATTGCTTTATATTTGTTCATACCCTTTGTGCGACCTTTGTATATAACACCTGTAGAGTCACACATTGTAAGATTTTCATATTTAACACCTAATGAGACAAACAGCTTGGCACAAGAGATGCCAGCAGCACCAGCACCATTGAAGACCACCTTGATCTCGTCAAACTTCTTTCCGGTGATCTCAAGAGCATTGATAAGCCCTGCAGAACTTATTATAGCTGTTCCATGCTGATCATCATGAAATACAGGAATATTACAGATATCAATAAGAGTCTCTTCAATCTCAAAACACTCTGGTGCCTTTATATCTTCAAGGTTAATGCCGCCAAATGTGGGCTCCATTGTTTTTACAATATCAATAATCTTTTTTGGATCCTCAGTGTCAAGCTCGATATCAAATACATCAACATCTGCAAAGCGTTTGAAAAGAACCCCCTTTCCCTCCATTACAGGTTTGCTTGCAAGTGCTCCAAGATTACCAAGACCAAGAATAGCCGTGCCGTTAGAGACTACAGCGACAAGATTCTGACGACTGGTATAAAGCCTTGCACAATCAGGATTCGCTGCAATCTCCTTTACCGGCAGAGCAACACCAGGTGTATATGCCATTGCAAGATCTTTTGCTGTTTGGCATGGTTTGGTTGGCATAACCTGAATTTTGCCACATATAGGTGTGCAGTGATAATCAAATACATCCTGTTTAAATTTTTCCATTTTTAAAAAACTCCTTAAGCTCTTTTAACTTGTATTCAAGTTCTGATTTAAAGATTTAAAACATTTACATCACCATTTTATATGGCGTATTTTAAGATGTTTATAAATGATAAATAATCTTAATTCAATCTTTACTTCAAAACATGATTTTTTTTCAGACAATGAAGAGGAATCATTTGGAGTATATAGCGTTTCCCAATTAATTTGAGGACAAAAATTTAACGAGTCTCTATCCAGAAATCTGCCGATGCTCTTAACAGCGTTTTTTCACGGTTAAAACAGATTGGCACAAATTAATGAGATTGAAAAAATTCCACTATGAGTTTTGTAACATAGCCGGCAGGTTCATTAGGATTTATAGCAATAACCTCTGCCCAGTGACCGACGTATGATGCCATAGCTGGCTCTTTGGCTGCCTGATCAGTAGCACTTTTCCAGACATCATCAGTGTAATCGAAAAACTCAATCCCTCTGAGAGAGATTTCAGGTGCTGGAGATGATTCGGTTCCAATGGCTTTTACCGCTCTGACAAAATTTTCTGCAGACTGCCTGAATCCTGAAAGGTCGTTATATGTATAAATAACCAGAAATGGAGGTTGTCCAGCATTGATGTGAACCTGAGGTGAAGGGGCAACCAGTTCGGTATCTGACCATCCGCCAAAGGCACCTTGCATGATAGCTTTATACATAACCGTCTCTTCCATAGTTAACCCAAGTGGATTATTGGGAGTTAATACAAAATCGGGAAGATAATATGTTCCACTCATGGAGATAACTGCTTTTATGTCTGATAGTGAATATCCAACCTTTTTAAGGTAATTGGCGTCAGTTGCAAGAAGAGAGACCAGGTGTGCACCTGCCGACTGACCGAATAAATATATGCGGGCAGGATTACCATAAGGAGATATGTTGTTTTTGACCCATGCAAATGCTTTTGCCACATCAGTAATGTGATCAGGATGAAGGGCGTTACCATCTTCTTCATTAGATAGCCTGTAGTTGGCGACTACTACCGTGAAATCATGATAGCCTGCCAATGTATTTCCAAGAGCTTCATAAAGACTTTTATCCCCCTGCCGCCAAGCTCCTCCTGGAACAAAAAGGATAACCTTGTTTTGTTTAGAGTGTTCTGTATAGTATATATCTAATTGATGCCTATCAACCGGTTCGCTTTCATCGTAGGTGAATGTCTGCATCTGGACAGTCTTCATCTGTAAACCTATCTCTGCCTTGCTGTACTTCCAGTAAAGTCCGCCAGGATCAGATAGTTGCACATGGCGGGTTATATTGAGATTAATCGGAGTGCCGTTAATCTCAATATTTTTAATGTTGAGATCAAGATTTTCGGACACATTGACAGCATCCGCATTGTATATTTCTCCTTTTGCGGAAATTGACATAAACATTAAAACAATAAAGATTATAACTTTTTTCATAAAGAAATTATCCTCCTGTCTATTTAGTCTTTTTACGTTTTTATTGAAAGTAGAGACGCTCATGCGTGCATCTCTACAGTTCTGGTTAAATCTAAAAGATTACACTATTAACAAATAGATATAATCACTTGGGCTTACTGATTGTAAAATTGCCCTTTTTATCAAATTTTATACCTGCATCCACATACCAAACATTTTTAAGTTCAGCTCTTAAATCCTTAATCATGTAGTATGCCTCACCGCTTCTTGCACCTGTTGAACAGACAAACACTATCATTTTATCTGCCGGAAGAGTCTTTATACCCTTTTCTATCTGATTGATATTCATATTTATTGCAGTCTTAAAGTGTCCCTGCTTAAACTCGTCTGTGTCTCTTGTATCAATAAGCATGATGCTGTTCGGCTTTTCTGCAAGAATTTTTTTAAACTCCTCGACCTGCAACACCCCCTCATCTTTTGCGGATTTAGGTTGAGTTAGTAACTCTGCTTTTCCTCCAAATGCCTTTTTCCATGCAGGGTAACCCTCTGAAAAAACTTTGACATTTTTATATCCCAATTTAATTGCCTTTGCAGCAGATTGATGGCTTAACTTACACGCGACCCCTTCACAGTAGAATACCAACAGATTATTAATATCTTTGGGCAGCTTTCCTTTTAGTTTTTCAAATTCAGCATCTGGCAGACTTATTGCTGAAGGGATATATCCCTTATCAAATTTTGCCTTTTTGGGTCGAGAATCCACCAGAAGCATTCTGTTTTCATCAATCTCCTGCTGAACATATTCAATACTGACAGATGCATAATTAGAACCATCTCTCATCCATCCAGGAAAACCTGCCGCAAAAACATTTACATTTTTATAACCAAGC
>CAXNND010000287.1:0-3703 GCA_964203105.1 Desulfamplus sp. | reverse complement strand
ATCATCAAATCCCACCACAACGTGGGAGGGTTACCTGAAAAGATGCAATTGAAGCTCATTGAACCGCTTCAATTGCTGTTTAAGGATGAGGTTCGCAAACTTGGTATTGAACTTGAACTGAATGAAGATATGGTCTGGCGGCAGCCATTTCCAGGACCTGGTCTTGCTATACGGATCATGGGGGCAGTTTCTGAAAAGCGTCTTGAGATTTTAAGGGAGGCTGATGCAATTTTACTTGAAGAGATACGTCAGGCAGGTCTCTATAGGGAACTTTGGCAATCATTTGCAGTTCTTCTGCCAGTCAAAAGCGTGGGTGTTATGGGAGACAAACGCACCTATGACAGTTGCATTGCCATAAGAGCGGTAAACAGCAAAGATGCAATGACCGCAGATTGGGCACGTCTTCCCCATGAGCTTCTTGCCAAAATATCCAATCGTATCATTAATGAAGTTGATGGGGTTAACCGAGTTGTCTTTGATATTACATCAAAACCCCCTGGAACTATTGAGTGGGAGTAGCCCATTTTGGTTTTTATTAGAGCTACTTTACAATTTGAAATTAAATGGGAGCCGTCATTGAATGGGAATGGGCATTGATAACGACCTGGATGGCAACAGAAGTCTAAGAGATGAGTTTGCCATACCAGAAGATGATGCTAATGATATCGCTACAGCTCTCTACAAAGAGGAGATGAATGGCCGGAAAATCGCAAAACTTGGCAACAGGTTAACTACTATCTGCATTCTACTGCCATCTCTTACATGTGCTATTCTTGTTTATGGCTATCTTGATATAAAAGAGCGGGTTATGGTTATTAACGACTCCGGTCAGACTCAGGTGGATGTCATGACAAAGGAGTTTGAGGCTAAGATCAACAATCTTGAAGTTGAACTTGCAAAGATAAAATTTGTTCTTGAAAAAGATATTCCTGAACTCAAACAGCAGGCGATAGCCATTCAAGATGAGCTTACCCTTCTTGCCGGTACCAAATCTGACAAGGAGGAGACAGATAGAAATCTTGAATTGATTAAGGCAAGTGTTGACAAAGTTGCAGACCAGTATCAGGGTGCTCTCCATATTCTTGACGGGACAAATCAGGAAACCCTTGCTATCATAAATAAAAAGTCAAAAGATATTGAATCTTCAATGGAGGCAAGTATAGCATCTGTAAAAACCATAGAGGCTGATATCAAGTCAAATGTAGCATCTCTTGTAAACATTGACAGCAAAATTGATTCCAGAGTAGATTCTGTCTTGAATAAGAGAATCGATTCTTCAATTGACAAGAGAGTTAAAGCCATCATCAACGAACGACTTTCAGCCCATAGCCAGAACCTTGACAAAAAAATAGCTGATATTGATCTCTCTGTAGAGTCAAGACTTGCCACTCTTCAGGAGGCAACACAGATTTTGGCAGAGAATAAAACATCTATTTCAAAACTTGAAAAAGGTTTTGGAGAGCTTGATAAAAGTGTTGTTATGCTTGATAAAGAGCTTAAAAATTACCATGCAACCACTGAAAAAAGTATTAATTTAACGAATGATACTGATAAAAAAAAGCCTGATATTGACAAAAAGTATGTTGATAGCCAAATTAATACACTGAAAAAAAACCTGAATGATAAAATAGATCAATTAAATCTTAATTTATCAAGAAAAATATTACAGTATACAATCCAGTTGGAAAGTTCGGCAAAAAGTAAAAACCCAGGAATTAAAAAAAAAACTGACGATACCAGAGAGGTTGATAGCAATAGAGCAACTGAAGTCAAAGAGCAGAAAGACAAATCTGCACATCTCTTAAAAGAGCCTGAGCGTGGAAAAATTTCAGAGACAGATTTGCCCGAATAGCACAAAGAGCAGCCGGAATGTAAGCAGTCAAAAGATTAACCGGAAAAAGGAATCTCCATGTCAAAACAATATCCAGAGTGCCCTCTATATAACCATGTGACCTGTAAGGATTTACACAATCCCAGAGTCTGTGCTCTTATACGGGAAGATAAACACTGCTTCAAAAAAAGACAAAAAATCAAGCAGAATGAAAATGAACAGGAAAATGAACACGAAAAAGAGCCAGAAGAGAGAATCAACTGAAAAATCTGGATGACAGATCCTAAATTACGATTTAACAACCCTACAATGGATATGCATTCATGGAACCATGCGAAGAGCTTAATTTAAAGTCTTATGGAGAGATTAATTCAAAAATTGAAAATGATCATAACCTGCAATACTATGAAGAGATAAGCTTCGATAAAATTCATACATACTCTGCCTCGGAAAGAACTTCAAAAATCTTGACAACACTTGAAGCCAAGCCTCCTTTTAAAGGGATGAGCATGTCAGAATTTTTAAGCTCTTTGCCCAATATACTGAAAGCCAATGATCTCAAATCAATTGCACAATCAATTGTTACAGCAAAAGAAAATGGTAAGCCTGTGATTGTAATGCTTGGAGGGCATGTGATAAAAACCGGCTGCTCTCCTATTCTCATAGACCTTGCAAAAAATGGCTTTATAACACACTTCGCCTCAAACGGTTCGGCTGCCATTCACGATACCGAGCTTGCCCGTTTAGGCCATACATCGGAAGATGTTGCCTCTCATATTGCAGATGGCTCATTTGGTATGGCATCAGATACTGCAGCCTTAGTAAATAGTGCTGCAAAACGTGCAGGAGAGTTAAAACAGGGGTTCGGTCAAACAGTTGGAGCCATGCTGATTGAGGAGAATGCCCGTTTTAACGATCGTGCCCTTTTGGCAAACGCTTTTATACTAAAAATACCTTATACACTGCACATTGCCATAGGCACTGATATTGTTCATCAACATCCTGATGCTGATGGTGCTTCAATTGGTGATGCGTCCTTGCGTGATTTCCGTATATTTGCAGCCTCTGTTGCAAAACTTGGTCATGGTGGCGTGGTGCTCAACCTTGGAAGTGCTGTAATCATGCCGGAAGTCTTTTTAAAGGCAATTGCAGTTACCCGTAATTTAGGCTATAATGTCACTTATTTTACAACAGCTAACTTTGATATGATACAGCACTACAGACCAGTGGTCAATGTGGTCAACCGTCCTGTTATGTCAGGTGGTAAGGGTTTTTCCATTACAGGACACCATGAGATTATGATTCCCCTGCTTGCTGCTGCTGTTTATGAAATGGCTCATTCAAACACACCATGAGAACAAAAGCAAAATCTCCAAAAAACTCCCGATCATCACTACATGAGGTTGGCATTGAAGGGATATTACTAACCATATCTCCTCTGCCACTGATGCTGATATCTCTTAGTAATAACAAACCAGAGTTTCCAATTATTACAGACTTGCCAGTTACAATATCTATTGTGGCTTCGCTATTATTGTTTTTAAGTGCCTTTCTCATCTTGCGTAGCCCATTGACAGGAAAAATTACTGCTGCCCTTGCTTTGACAGGCAGTTCGTCTCTTGCCATTTCATATCTTGTGACCAATCCTTTTGCTGCCTTTATGGCAGCTATTATTCTCATAATTACCGGTTTTTATCTGTTTGATTACAAAGCTGTCTCTTCATACGAAAAACAGAGAGGCTCAAGTTCACAGGAGCGTTCACAGCAACGGGTTAGATATGGATTAATAACTATCCCTGTAGTGCTCCTCTTTAGAGTGGCTATAGGCTCAATAGATACTATATGTGAGGCAGATAAGTTGCAGATAGATGC
>CAXNND010000286.1:0-3706 GCA_964203105.1 Desulfamplus sp. | reverse complement strand
TAGGAACAGAGCTGGAAAGAGTAGAGGTAAATGGTCAAACAGACGATCAGAGGCATCGAATAGACATGCAGGAGCAGCGGCTGAATCTTCTTCAGAGGGTTGTTTTGGAAGAGTTGAATCAATTGAGGTTCTTTTATGAAACAATTAATGTCAAAACCATGAACGAGTTTATAGAGCATATCATTAAAAGTTCTGTGATCTATATCACAGGTTCTCGTATATCCTACACATCTGCCTATTACATGGGGTGGTCACTGACAAAAGTCAGGCAGGGCATCCATATCTTCAAAGGGAGCGATAGCACATCTATTGATGCTCTCTCCGCAGCACCTGAAGGTTCGCTTGTAGTTATGGTTGCCACAGCCCGCTATCCAAATGAGTTGATAAAGTTAAGCAAACTCATAAAGAGGCTTGGTCACACCCTTCTTGTTCTTACAGATAGCGATGTCTCTCCTGTCATCCCATTTGCTAACATCTCCCTTGTGGTGCCGATCAAATCAACTCCATTGATGGAGGATATCTCCATACCATTTACAGGAAACTCCTCAAACATGCTCTTTGCAATCAAGTACATTGTTCAGAAAGTTGCAGCAGGAGAGGGGGAGCAACTTAAAAATCACCAGCAGAAGGTCGAACAGGTATATCGTGAGAATGATATCATGTTTAATCTTCAGTTGTAGTCAAATCAATTTAAAACTCCATTCCTTGGTGAGAATTTTGAAGCATGTCGGAAAAAGCTTGTTTTTTTAAGATAGTGAGTCCATTTTATAAAAATAGCACAAATACAAAATATAATTTTAAAGTGTAACCACACAAAACTCTCTGAGGAGAAAAAAATGAACCATTTCAGACCTGCTAAACTCATCCTCTATTTCACATGTTGCCTGTTATTACTTCTTTTGACTACACCAGCAGATGCCGTAGGAAGATATGTTGACAATGGCGATGGCATTTTGTCCGATCAAACTACTGGCTTGATGTGGCAGAAAGCTGATGATGGAGTTGAGCGGAATTTTGCTGACTCCATATTGTATGCGGAAAACCTGACACTGGGAGGTTGCAGCGATTGGCGATTGCCTACTATTGATGAATTGCAAACTCTTCTTGATAAGAGTTATTCTCCAATGATTGATCCTCTCTTTAAATGCAGCAGTCTCTACTGGTCGGGCAGTGTTGAGGCAAATAATCCATCTTTTGCCTGGAGTCTGAATTTCTCCTATGGAAACATGAATCAGAATGCCAAGACCAATGCATTTTTCGTTCGTTGTGTCCGCTCTGGACAACTCCCTGTCTCTCCGCCAGACACTCCGACCACAATCGAATTAACAACCCCTGAAGAGATCGAAAATGCCCCTGTTCAATTTTCAATAGTCGAGAATAGAGTTGGGTTTGTAACCAATTTTCCAGCATACTCAGCACCGGTTGATATATATTTGTTAGTGCTGACACCTGCTCAGGAGCTTTTATCTGTTGATTCAAATAACAGGTTAACACAAAATCTGGTTCCATATACCTTATCGCAGAGAGATGCTTTCAGAACAAGTGCGATTAATATAGGTGAAGCATCCTCTGGTAATTATCTGTTCGGATGGTTTGTAGCACCTTCCAATCTTGGTGATATTATGCTCAGTTTAAATGGTCTCAAATTCAATTTGGGGATATACTGGGGTGATACATTATATAAAGATAAAGTTTCCAACTCACTTGACATGGAGTTTATGAGAATTAAGCCCGGGATGTTTATAATGGGGAGTCCTGCTGATGAGACAGGCAAAAACATGAGCTACGGCGGCAGCGATATTGACCTTGAGCTACGGCATCCTGTCACATTGACCAAGGGTTTTTACATGCAGACAACAGAGGTGACACAGGGGCAGTGGAAGGCAGTGATGGGGAACAATCCTTCTATGTTTTCCTTATGCGGGGATGATTGCCCGGTTGAGAGTGTCTCATGGAATGATGTTCAGGAGTTTATCAAGAAGCTGAATGGACTCTGGCAGGGTACCTACAGGCTGCCGACTGAGGCAGAGTGGGAGTATGCGGCGAGGGCAGGATCGACAACTCCACTGGCAACAGGACCGACACCAGAACTTGCCAATGGTGAGATTATCAATTCTGAGCCTGGTTGTATCTATGAACCCAGTCTGAATGTCATGGGGTGGTATTGCAGTAATTCGTATGTAGCGTATGAGGGCTATCTGAATATAAGTGAAGCTCCAGAACTGTATCACACAGGGACACATCCTGTAGCTCAGAAGATAGAGAACTCCTGGGGGCTGTATGACATGCATGGTAATGTCTATGAGTGGTGTCAGGATTGGATTGGGGAGTATCCGTGGTACGCTGTGACGGATCCTGATGGTGCATCGCCAACTAACCCTGACTCTTCATCCAAGATAATCAGGGGTGGCAGCTTCATCAGCACAGCCTTTGAATGCCGCTCTGCACATCGCTTTGCGTGCAGACCCGATGCCTCGTACTTTTTAGTTGGGTTCCGACTTGTGCGACTATAAACACAATTTGCTTTTAAAACATTTTAAGATCCTTATCAAAAGAAAAAGTTACTTCATACCTTAAAACTTTTACAGTCCCAAAAAAACCTGATTGACAACAACTATTTTTTAAATTATAGAGTGATTCATTCTATGAATAGCATTTATTTTTATTCCACGATTGACAGGCGAACTTGCAACTACTGAATTCTTGTAGCTGGGAAGTTCATTAACTGTTTTTTTAAATTCCAACGTAAAGGAGAAATTCATGAAAAGAGTAGCGTTAATCGGTCTGGTATTGCTTCTTGGCATCTATCTTCCAGTTTCTGCTGTTGCAGCAGACAAAGCTGCGATAGAAAAAGGGGTGTCTGCTGTGGTGGCTTCAGGAAAACTTGATGATGCCACATGCAAGGCGAATGCCCCTGAGTCACTATACATCTTTGTAATGGAAGAGGGCGGTAAACTGCTTGTCCATCCAAAAAAAGATGTGATTCAAAATCTTAATACACCCAAGTATCAGGTGATTTATGATCAGGTCAAAAAAGCCTCACCAGAAGGTGTTTGGATACAATATCAATGGGACGGCAAGGAAAAAAATACTTTTGTAAAGAAAACCGGAGATAAAATTGTAGGTTGTGGATACTAATTAACCACAAAAGTATATTTAATAAAAATAACCAAAGACCTCGGACATAATGTTCGGGGTCTTTTTGTTTTTACCTCTGATACACTATAGACAGAGAGATTCCAGGATTGTTGGAACGTCAGACTAAATAATTTCTAAGCTGCCTGTGCGGCAGTGAACATTTCTCTGTCTATCTGATTAATGTTCATCCTTTTCTAAGTATATCTCCAAGCAAATAGGTAAACAAAATCCTGGCTTGACTCAGTATAATATCATCAAAGAATCAATCTTGTTTTGTACACTTAATTGTCTGGAGCTGTAATTAGTTTTTTGAACCCGCTTTAAGCTGTAACCCAAACGATTCATAATATTTCCAATAGAACATTCAGTGGGAAGATCGTATTCACTGAAGCCCTTATCGATAATTAAGGCTTTTCTCATGGCTTTGGCAGTGATTCTGGTATAGGCCAGAGATGTTTTCATAGCAGGATCAGCCTGAGTCACTGGCTCAGCAAGAGAAATTATTGCTTCTTTAAGACCTGGCAATATGTCTTCTGTCCTCTTCCTTCCACGTCCCTGATAATAATCA
>CAXNND010000285.1:0-3712 GCA_964203105.1 Desulfamplus sp. | reverse complement strand
TACTTGGCTGTACCCACTACCCGTTTCTTGGTCAGATGATAAGAGAGGTCACAGGTCCTGACATTGCCATTGTTGACCCTGCCGCTCCTGTGGCACGAGAGCTTGCACGACAGCTTGCCACAAGACAACTCTCTGCACCATCAGGTAGTTTTGGTAAAGAATATTTTTTGCAAGTGGCTCTCTTGCACATGTACAATGGGTAACATCAACTCTTTGGGGTAAACAGGTAGAGGTTCATGGTCTGCCCAAAGACTACTGTGGTAGTTCAAGTAAGTGCTATTTTAATTAACTTAAGATCAAGAGTATATTCTGTTATGTTTATTATATGCTAAATTCTGGCACTCTGTTTTTAAGCTTTGATTTAAACACCTATAAAAAAAAGGGAAAGTATGATAACGGGAGTATTTTTAACACTATTTTTAGTTCTATTAAATGGTTTTTTTGTTGCAGCAGAATTCTCGATTGTAAAGGTACGATATTCACAAATTCATTTGAAAGCCGAGCAGGGCAACAGCTTTGCAAAAAAGTCAGAACACATAATTGAACATTTAGATACATATCTTTCTGCCACGCAGTTGGGAATAACGTTTGCAAGTCTTGGGCTTGGTTGGATAGGCGAGCCTGTTGTAGCAAAAATAATATCAACAACACTAAATTCTCTTGATATAGCAATAGCAGATAAACTTTTGCATACAATTTCGCTGCCAGTCGGATTTATTATCATTACTGTATTGCATATTGTCATAGGAGAGCTTGCACCTAAATCAATTGCCATTAGAAAGGCTGAAGAGACAACTTTGGTAATTGCCTATCCTTTATACTGGTTTTTTATAATTTTTCGACCTTTTATATGGTTAATGAACTCCTTATCAAACTTTTTTCTCAATATGATAGGCATCACACCGGTAGGTGAACATGAGATTCACAGTGTAGATGAGTTGAGACTATTGATAGAACAGAGTAAAAATGGAGGAGAAATACAGGAGGAGAACTATGAAATAATCAAGAATGCTTTTGACTTCACTGACCATAATGCAAAACAGATAATGATACCCCGCCAGATGGTTTTTTCCCTTGACATCAAACTATCTACAAAAGAGGTTATAAAAAGAATACTGGACAACGGTTATTCACGTATTCCAATTTATCAGACATCACGAGACAATATAATTGGTATTGTCTATGCCAAGGATGTTTTCAAGGAGCAGTACAGGAATCCTGATTTTAAAATAGAAGATCTGTTGCATCCCCCTTTTTATGTGTTTGAAACAAAACGGATAAGTGAAATATTAAAAGAATTTCAGAACCAACATACACATTTGGCAGTAGTTATTGACGAATTTGGTGGAACACAGGGTATTTTGACTCTTGAGGATATTTTGGAAGAGCTGGTTGGAGAGATACAGGACGAAGATGATGATGAAAGACCGATTGTAGAGGCAAAAGATGATAATACGTTTCTTGTTCAGGCAATAGAGCACCTTACAGATATAAATGACTATCTGCCTCATCCTTTTACAATTACCGACAACTACAATACTCTTTCAGGTCTTATACTCTATTATTTTAACAGGATACCAAAAGCAAACGAGAAGGTAACTGTGGATAATTATGAAATTACTGTTTTAAAAATACAGCACAGGACAGTCAGAACCGTTATTCTCAAAGAGATTGATAAAAATATGGAACAACCCGGCGATGATATACATGTCTGATGGAATAATCACTATTTTTCTGTTTGATTATTTTGGCAACCATGCCTGTTCACAACAAGCATACCTGCTATAATCAAGATAATTGAAACAACGATGTTGAATGTCAGTGGCTCACCAAGGAGAATGACACTCAGGAAGACACCTGAAACTGGCATGATAAAAACAAATGAGTGTATTGCTGTTGCTCCAAATCTGTAAAGAAGCCGGTTCCATGCAATAAAGCCGTATGCTGCAGTAACAAAACTCTGATATATAAGCGAGTTGATGATAGATATATCGAGGAAACGTACCATCTCGCCATCCCACAAAAATCCGGCGGCAAGAAAAATCGGTGCTCCGAAGATCATTGGATACAAAGTTATCTGGAGTATGCTTATTTCAGAAATAATTCTTTTTGTATAAACAGCACTGCATCCCCACAGAAATACAGCAAAACTGATAACTATATCACCAGTGTGCATCTGCCCAGACACTGCATTAGAAGTGGAGTCGAAAAACAGAAACAGAACACCAATAAATCCCAACGCTATACCTCCGATCTTTTTGATAGTGATCTGATCATCCGGGATAAAAAAGTGGGCAAGAATCAATACTATAAATGGAAGCAGATTTGCAATCAGTGAGCCATGGGATGCGGTAGTCATGCTCAAGCCATAATAAAAAGATGACAACTGAAAAGTGAATATTATTGAGAGAATAAAAAGTTTGTAACCTTGTTGTCTGTTAAAAGATAGCGACTGTCCAGTCACTTTTGCCCACAGAAAAAGGGCTGTTGATGCAAGTGCAAACCTGATACCTGCATTTGTAAAGATACCAAGCCCTGACAGGCTTATTTTGATTCCAACTGTATTTGCCCCAAACAGTATGCAAAGAAATGCTGTGTATAGTGATGCTTTAAGAGTAAGGTCGTTGCTGGCTATAGTAACAGCAACTGATTCTACCGGCTCTACTGATTCTAATGTCCTCATACTTCTTGTCTATCCTTCATGGTTATCAATTTTTATTTTGTCTGGAGTTAATCACGGTTTTTGTGTATTTTCAAGTTTTGAATATTTAAGCTGTAGAATTAAAATGGATTATTAGGCTGCTGGACGACTCGTAACTCTATAACTGAAAAATGTATGGTATAATGAAACTAAATCCTTTAACAAAAAAAAAATGGAAACGATTTATCTCAATAAAAAGGGGATTTTTCTCTTTTCTTGCCTTGATGATCATGCTGTTTATATCCATGTTTGCCGAGATTTTTATAAACAGCAGGGCACTCATTGTCTATTATAATGGAACTTTATTCTTTCCCACTTACAGCACAATGATTCCTGGAAAAACTTTTGGACTGGATTATGAATACGAGACAAATTACAGGGAACTAAAAGCAAAGTTCCAAGAAGAGAAAAAAAATAGCCATATAGAGGGTAGTTTTATCAATGTCAATTTTGTAGTAATGCCCCCTGTCCCTTTTAATCCCTATGAGAATGACCTCAAGGAAAACAGCTATCCGCCTTTTCCACCATCTTTTGCACAGAGGCATCTGATGGGAACTGATAATGTGGGCAGAGATATTTTGGCAAGGCTGGTCTATGGATTCAGAACAGCCATGATTTTCTCCTGTGTACTGCTGATGCTTGACTATGCAATCGGTATAAGCCTTGGATGTGCAATGGGATACTTTGGCGGTAAGTTTGATCTTTTTTTCCAGAGAGTTCTTGAAATATGGAGCAATATCCCGTTTCTGTATGTGGTGATTATTGTCTCCTCAATTGTGGTGCCAAGTTTTATGGTACTGCTTCTGATCATGGCATTTTTTGGCTGGATTAATATGACATGGGTTATGCGCACCATGACCTATAAGGAAAAAGAGCGGGAATATGTTCTTGCTGCCAGATCGATTGGAGCATCGCACTTCAGGATTATTTTCAGACACATAATTCCAAATACCATCTCTGTTATCGTCACCTACGCTCCATTTGCCATATCAGGGGGTATTGTTGCCCTCA
>CAXNND010000284.1:0-3743 GCA_964203105.1 Desulfamplus sp. | reverse complement strand
TTAAATCTGTAGCCTCAGCTCCATTTGTGAGAAGCTCATATCAGGCAGAAAGGTTGTGTAAATCATAAATTCAGGAATCTACAAAGTATTGATATAATCAAGGTCTGTGAGGTTATGAGTTTATACTGTGTGTTTTTATATAGAACTTGGCGTATTTATAAAAAGTTTCTTCAAAGTTTCCTAAAGCAATCACAAACCCTGGCCACCCGTCTAAAAAACCCAATTGGATAATATATGTTCTGACAAATGACCAGATGCCGTGCATGAGTGCTGTTCCCATGCTGCAATTATGTCGTTTTCCAACAAAGGGTCGTTTTATACTCGAATCAGATATATTTCCCTTTCCAGTAAACTGTTCAGCCTCAAGTTTTTCAGCTCCAAGTGAGGAGTAGCGATTTTTTTTTGCAATCATCTCCTCTAAATTCTTGTATGGAATCTGATGAATTGGAGATTTCAGGTATCCTGCCCCTTTTTTGCTTACAATTTCATAACTTTCATGGACAGGTTCTGGTTTGAAGACAAGCGTTCCTTTTCTGAAAAGCTGGGGTTGCCTGTAATCTGGATAATATCCTGAATGCCTGATCCACCGACCCATGAAGAAATTCTTTCTGGGCACATAGTAAAGATCATGAAGTACACCGGAATTCTTCTTAGTATATAGACTTATGATCGATAGAATCTCATCTTTAGCCTCTAAAGTGCATCTCTCATCTGAATCAAGGCTAAATATCCACTCATGTGAACAGGCTTTGATAGCTTGATTGCGTAAATCCCCAAAACCATTGAAAGGAATCTGCACAACCCTTGCACCATACTGCTCTGCAAGCAGAGCAGTTCTATCGGTGCTGAACGAATCTGCTACAACAATCTCGTCTGACCACTGAATGCTTTTTAGTGCCGCCTCTATTTTATCTTCCTGATTATAGGCTATTATATAAGCCGAAATTTTATCCATTGATCTGTCCCATTGCTATATTTCACTCCACAATTTTCCTTCTCCTGCTGTGTTCTATATTCCTGTAATATAAACTACGACTCTTTCATGTGATTTAACAATCCATAGCCCAATGCAAAAAAAAGGGCGGGTCCAGAATCAATTATCTGAGAGTTAAAAAAACCGCTGATAAAAATGACTAACAATATAGAGAGGGCAAAATAGCCTTCAATATCATCTCTGTGTTGCCATGACTTTTTGAACATCACCCAGCATAGCCAAAGATACGAAAAAATACCCACAGCCCCAAAACTGACTCCCATATAGAGAATATTGCTGTGTGGGTGACTCTGGGGAACGCCCCCCTCTTTTCCGGTATAATAGCGGTATCCACCTGTTCCTGCCCCTATAACTGGATGTTCTACAAAAATTTCCGCAGCAGAACGAAGCAGATAGAAACGCGGAAGTATATCAATCACCTTTTTACCCCAAGGCTGCTCAAGGATCACCTGTTGATTTGCCTTCAGATTTATAAAGGTAGTTGCAATACGGTTTTTAAGGACAGGCGATAAAGACATGCAAAGTAGAAATATTACACAGAGAAGTAGCACATTTTTCCATTCAAATCGACCAATTATATTCATGGCAATCAATGGAGACAAGACAAAAAATGTTACGTACCCGTTTCTTCCATCCATAATCGAGATATGAAATAGAAATATGAATATCAAGAAGATATTAAGAATTTTAACACCAGTGCCTTGAGCAGATTTAAAGAAAAAAGATGCCATCAAAATTGCGGCAACAAGATACATTGACAGAGCACTGTAAATCACACCAAAACCAAAATATCCCTGAATACCGCTTGGAGCAGGCGGTTGGGCAAGACCTGCAAACTGTATAAATGCAAAGAGGCTGTTTACAAGCAGTCCAGCAAGAAAGGCTTTGACTACAAATGAAATTGAACGTTTATCCAGAGGAAGAAGTGCAATCACAAAGGCATAAAGCCAGTAATGGGTTTTTCTTGCGTAATCCATACTGACATCAGAAATTTCAGGAACATAAAGCAGACCAACCCAGGGGAGCAATGTAAAAAGAAACAGTGGTAATATCCACTTTTCAGAAAAAATTCCCCACAACGAGCTTTTCCAATCAACTCTACTCGTCTGATTTTCTGTAAAAGTTGTCCCCATCCTGTTTTCCTGCCACAACTTTCTGATACCGGAAAATCTGCCTGATACAAGGAACACCATAAATGCTGTAATTATTAGTATCAAAGGCGGCGCTGTTCCAATCGGAAAGCTGAAAAATGTGAGAGCCACAAGGGTCAGCAGCACTCTGTCTGGTTTATTCAAATCTCTGTAAAGAGATTTCAAATCTATTATAAATCGGGGCAATATTTTAAACCTTTATTTCAGGCGATCTATGTTTAAGTCAGCTTGAGCATGCAGCATTCTTTTTAGATATTTGCTTATTCTAACGGGTCGTTCAAACCATTCCTTTGGCACTTATAGCATCAAATACATCGTGAGCCATGAGATCGTTCATACAACTCCAGTGAGAACATGGTTTCCATAAATAACAGGGGCTACATTTCATTTTTTTTTGAATAACAGTATGTATATCTCCGTAAGGACCAGTTCTGACTGGATTTGCGGGCCCAAAAATGGCAAACACAGGCACATTAACTGCTGCTGCAACGTGCATTGGACCGGTGTCATTGGTAATAAAGTATTTAGCTTTACTTATCACAGGAATCAACTCTTTTAATCCTGTCTTTCCGGCAATAGATATTGCCCTGCCATTTGAATGAGTTACAACCTCACTGGCAGTCGATATGTCTGATGCAGAAGAGCCGCTGATTATAACAGACGGAAGAGGTAATATGGAGGCAAGTTCACCAAACCTTGATGCGTGCCACTGGTTGGCAGGCTTTCCGGCTGATGGGGATATAGCCACATACTCTTCTGGAAGCTCTTTTAATATTGGGGGATTTTGATTAAACGGTGCAAACGGATAGGCGACACTATCGGTAGGGCAGCCAAGAGCAGAGGCAATTTTCAGGTATCGATCAATAGCATGGATAGCCATATCGCCCATAACTTCATGGGAATAAAAAAGGGGGCTGCCCTCATCTGACTCTTTAAAGCCAAGTTTAACCCTTGCACCGGAAGCAAAGGTGATAAGTCCACTTCTCAATATCCCTGATAAATCAATTGCCACATCATATCTTTCTTTTCTTAAACCCGTTGCAAGTGATTTAATTTCTTTGAATGTGCTTTTAAGATAGTTTAAATTCTTCCATTTATCTTTTTTGATTACCCACAACCTGTTAATCATTGAATGCCCTTCAAGAAATTTATGAAGTCCTTCCGCTACAACCCAGTCAATCTGAGCGTCTGGATAACCTTTTTTAAGCGAGTTGAGAAAGGGAAGCGTGTGGATAATATCTCCAAATGCACCTGGCTTAATGATCAATATTTTCATAAACTTTCTACTCTTGTCAAGGCAACATCATCCCTTGTATTTTTTTGTCTCTCATTCGTTGAGGAACTCTTTTAAAGCAGATTCACACCTTTTCATAACCATCTCCACACTGATTTTGTCCATGCAGACATGGTGGTTGAAATCAGTCTGATTTTTAGGGCAGTGAGATTTAAGGCATGGGCTACATGGAACAGGGATACGTATCATGATACTTTTGGGGCTTGATGGGGATGTGGCAATATGGTCTGTTGATCCGATAACGGCAACCTGTTTTGCTCCAAGAGCTGCGGCAGCGTGCATGAGTCCAGAGTCGTTTGTTATG
>CAXNND010000283.1:0-3782 GCA_964203105.1 Desulfamplus sp. | reverse complement strand
CTCTGCCACCAACAGAGATTTAAAACAGATGGTTGAGAGTGGAGAGTTTAGAGAGGATCTGTATTACAGAATAAAAGTGCTGGAGATAAAAATTCCTCCGTTAAGACATAGAAAGGTTGATATTCCTATACTGCTTAACCATTTTTTAGAGCAATACAGCAAAAAAAGGCTCTCATTCTCTGCTGATGCTATAAATACGCTTATCAAATATCCATTTCCTGGAAATGTAAGAGAGCTTGAGCATATTGTCCAGAGAACAGTAACCTTTGCAAGAACAACAGTGGTACAGCCATCTGATCTGCCTGATGAAATACGCCACCATGAAGCTGTGGGCAGCAGCGGGAATCTTGAAGAGAGGTTGATGGCAGTAGAAGGCGAAATGATAAGATCTGCCTTGGAAAAAACAGACTGGGTTCAGACAAAAGCTGCCCAGATTTTGGGAATAAGCGAACGGGTGCTGAGATACAAGATGAAAAGAGCCGGAATTTCAAAATCTTTTTAAGGCTCGGTCCAAAATTTATCTTGAAAAGCACCTACGGTTAAAGTATAGAACTCTCTCCGGCTGTGCTGTTGAGTACCCTTGTGTGGATATTCTGACCGGTCGCCGTGCAACAGAAGGTCATGAACCTCGTCAGGTCCGGAAGGAAGCAGCGATAAGTGATATCATCTGTGTCGCGGATCGATCCCGGTTATGTAATATTCTGGTGCTCCTCAGCCAGCCGGTTCATTTTTTACCCTTCTCATCTTTGTCACTCCATACCTATCCAATCTGCCACCATTTGCCCATCTGGTTAAGGGGGTTGATTTGCTCTTATCCTTTCTGGCTTATGAATAGTGCCATTACTGTCAAGTGCTGGCTTTCTACAGTTTTTCTACTCTGTTGAGCCTTTTTTTTGTGCTTGACATGACATTAAATGGTCTTATTTTCTCTCCAAAAATTAATCTTAAATGTTTTTTACAAAAATTTAAATAGTTATACAACATATTGAACTTGGGAGAGACAATTGGCTAAAAAAAACAAATCCATGAAACAAAACGAATCTCAAGAGATATTAACTGTTAGTGAGGTAGAGTCAGAGGCGAAAAATGGTAACCAGGATACAACCGCAAGTTTAGAAAAATCTGAATCGGAAAAAATTTCATTAGAGGGCAACTCGTCTGAAAATGATAAAATTGCAGAACCTTCAGAACCGACGATCGAGCAGCTTCAATCATCTCTTGCTGTGGAAAAGGATAGAGTTTTGAGGCTCTCCGCAGAGTTTGACAATTACAAAAAAAGGTCTGCCCGGGAGATGGCTGATTTCAGAAAATTTGCCAATGAGACAGTATTCAGGCAGCTTCTTACTGTGGTTGATAATCTTGAGAGGGCACTACAATCTGCATCACCTCCAGTTTTAAACAATCCTGATATCCAGCAAAGTGAACCGGCTAAAGAGACACCAGCGAACGATGCACAGAAGAGTGCTATAATTCAAGGTGTCGAGATGACCTGCAAGGATATTATAAAGCTGTTTGAAACATTCAACGTCAAGCAGGTTGCAGCTCAAGGCAAACCGTTTGATCCTCTATTTCACCAGGCTGTAAGCAATCAGGAGTCTGACCAGTATCCTGATAATACAGTGATAGCAGAACTTCAAAAAGGGTATATTCTGCATGACAGACTGCTTCGACCTTCAATGGTTGTGGTTTCAAAATCTGCATCAAGGCAATAAGACCCTAAAAAAGATTAACCAAATTATTACAATAATAAAATTATTATCAAAATATATAGAAATTAAATTATAAAATATCTGGAGGAAAATTAATATGGGTAAGATAATAGGTATTGATCTCGGAACTACAAACTCTTGTGTGGCAGTTATGGAGGGCGGTGAGCCAAAGGTAATTACAAATGCCGAGGGCGGACGTACCACCCCTTCTGTTGTGGCACTTACTGAGGGTGGAGACCGGCTGGTAGGTCAGATTGCAAAACGTCAGGCAATAACAAACCCCGAAAATACAGTTTTTGGCGTAAAGAGACTTATTGGAAGAAAATACAGCTCCAAAGAGATACAAGGAGATATAAATGTTCTACCATTCAAGATTGAGGGTGCTTCAAATGGAGATACACGTATAAACCTTCGTGGCAAACAGCATAGCCCATCTGAAATATCATCATTTATTTTGGCAAATATAAAGAAAACTGCTGAAGACTATCTTGGAGAACCTGTAACAGAAGCTGTTATTACAGTTCCTGCCTACTTTAATGACAGTCAGCGTCAGGCAACAAAGGATGCTGGCAAGATTGCCGGACTTGATGTCAAACGTATAATCAACGAGCCAACAGCCGCATCTCTTGCCTATGGTTTAGATAAAAAAGGTGATGAGAAGATTGTTGTCTTTGACCTTGGTGGTGGTACATTCGATGTCTCTATACTTGAAATTGGAGATGGTGTGTTTGAGGTAAAATCCACAAACGGAGATACCCATCTTGGAGGAGAGGACTTTGATTTAAGAATTATTGACTATATTTCAGATGAGTTCAGAAAAGATCAGGGGATTGATGTCAGAAAAGATAAAATGGCTCTCCAAAGGCTCAAGGAAGCTGCAGAAAAGGCAAAAATGGAGCTTTCAACTGCTGTGGAGACAGATGTAAATCTTCCATTTATAACCGCTGATGCAAGTGGTCCCAAACATCTTAACGTAAAAATTACGCGGGCAAAACTTGAATCTCTTGTGGCAGACCTTCTTGATAATCTGACAAGACCTTGCCAGACAGCCCTTAAAGATGCTGGTCTGGCTGCTTCTGAAATCAACGAGGTTGTTCTTGTTGGAGGCATGACTCGTATGCCGGCTGTTCAGGAGAGAGTTGAAAAGATATTTGGTAAAAAACCTCATAAAGGTGTTAATCCAGATGAAGTTGTTGCAATGGGTGCGGCAATTCAGGCTGGTGTTCTGCAAGGTGATGTAAATGACGTGTTGCTCCTTGATGTAACCCCCCTCTCTCTTGGTATTGAGACACTTGGCGGTGTTATGACAAAACTCATTGAGAAAAATACCACCATTCCAACCAAGAAGAGTCAGGTGTTTTCAACTGCTGCTGACAATCAGCCGGCAGTGTCGATCCATGTTTTGCAGGGTGAAAGGGAGATGGCAGCCGGTAACAAGACACTTGGTCAGTTTGAGCTTTCTGATATTCCACCTGCACCTCGCGGCGTTCCTCAGATCGAGGTGACCTTTGATATTGATGCAAACGGTATTGTCCATGTCTCGGCAAGAGATAAGGCAACGGGCAAAGAGCAGTCAATCCGTATCACTGCTGCAAGTGGTCTTTCCGAGGAAGAGATTAAAAGAATGGTTCGTGATGCCGAGCTTCACGCTGACGAAGACCGCAAGAAAAGAGAGCTTGTAGATGCCAAAAATTCAGCAGAATCGCTTATAAACCAGAGTGAAAAAACATTGAAAGAGCACGGAGACAAGGTTGATTCTGCCACAAAGGACAAGATTCAGGATGCTCTTGCCGAGCTTAAAAGAGCAAAGGATGGAGAGGATGCAGAGGCTATCAAACAGAAGATTGATGCTCTAACTCAAGTATCCCACAAGCTGGCAGAGGCAATGTATCAGCAGGCAGCACAGGATACGGGTAGTAGTCAAGCAGGTGGGGCTTCGACTGGTGCAAATAAGGATGATGATGTTGTTGATGCCGATTTTGAAGAGGTTAATAAAAAATAGTACAGTTGATTTGACAATTTTTAAAAAATTGTCAAATTTATGTTCATAATGTTTTAAATTATAATTGATCA
>CAXNND010000282.1:0-3785 GCA_964203105.1 Desulfamplus sp. | reverse complement strand
CCACAATTTCAATCTGATAATTATTATGTTCAAAAGAGTAAAAAAATGTGCGAGCATCATTAAATCCCTGCAAACTTACTGAAATATCTATGCTATTTTCTGATTCTGATTTTTTTAGAATATGGATATCCACCGGAAAAGGGATTAATGCAATCATCTGAATAATATCAATAATTTGGGGGGCTGATTTTATGAGTCTTAGACGGAATGTCAAAGGATTTTTCCATATAGATTCCATATCCCATAAGACATCCATAATCTGGATTTTATTAAGGGAATACTCTCTGTCCTTTTTATATTTTTCACAATACTCTCTATGAAAAGATACGCCATCACGGTTTAAAAGGGCAAGACATGAATCCAACCCAGGCAGAGGGTTACAGCACTGGGAAAATTTATGGATATCACGTTCAATCTCGGATATTGTCAGTACAAATCGTTTATTAAGTTCATCTTTTTTACCCTTGATCTCCCAAAGCACCTCTCTTGGCATCTCTATCGACTGACCTATATTGATAAAAAGCCGATCAATGTTCTCATACCCCTTGTATGTCAGAAAATGGGGCATTGCACTACTGTTTAAGAGTTCTTCAGTCAAATCTTCGGGTTCAATTGCCTGCGTCATGATACTTTTACCAATATCTCTTGCAAACATATCCCTTTTTTTCTGTAGTTGTCTGTTTACAGCCCCTCTTGCCTTTGGAGTTTTACATCTACCCTCCATATCTGCACTGATTTCAATGGGTTCGGGAGATGTTACTATATCCACGATATCACCATCTCGCAATATATATGCCCTGCTGACAGTGCGGTTATTCACCCTTGCATAATCGCATCTGTTTCCGAGATTGCTGTGAACCTTGTATGCAAAATCAAGTACAATGCTTCCGGTGGGCAGATATTGAATATCTCCTTTTGGTGTGTAAACAAATATCTTGTCATCCTCTGTCAACTGACGAATCATATCTTTTCTGTTCACAGGTGATCCCTGGTACTCACCGATATTCTTCAAAATATCGACAATAGCCTTTCTGTACTCCATTGTGTTTTCAGGTTCATCCCAGTGCAGAAGCATACCCTTACGGGCAACACGCTCCATCTCTGCTGTTCTGATTTTTATCAGATACCTTCTGTCCTTGTGGACAATCCTTAAATGGATACTCCTGTAACCGCTGGTTTTGGGGTTTGCAATGTAGTCGCG
Organism: Desulfamplus sp.; assembly: GCA_964203105.1. Taxonomy (GTDB): domain Bacteria; phylum Desulfobacterota; class Desulfobacteria; order Desulfobacterales; family Desulfobacteraceae; genus Desulfamplus. The sequence continues at coordinate 2,584 of CAXNND010000282.1, read as the reverse complement.
GATTGTCTTTGGGACAAGAGAGCAGAGACTATTTATCATGCCCATTGCTGTATAGCAGTGCAACGCATCATCTGTGTTTAAAATAATGGTAAAATCAACCAAATTTTCAGCATTATCAAGATCAAGAGTCCCTTTTTCACAAGAGTAAAATGCATAAAGATTTTTCAGTCGTGATGTAACAGTAATATCAAAAGGAAATGGTTTTAATGCACTATCTGCAGGTAATGATTTCAATGCCCTTTCAAGCATCTCCTTGACCTCATTGATCTTTGTAGAGGTCTCCTCACTTCGTAGAATAGATAGCAGCTTTTTACTTTTGCTTGGAAAACGCTGTCTTATGCCAAGGTCAAAAAGAATACGCTTGACAGAAAAAAGTCCAAGTTTTTCTGCAAGAGGACCATATATCTCTATCGTCTCCTGAGCAATTCGCTGACGTTTGTGCTCTTTAAGTGAACTTATAGTCTGAAGATTATGAATTCTGTCTGCAAACTTTATAAGCAGAATCTCTGGATGCTGGCTTGCCATTAAAATCAGCTTCTGGTAGGTCATATCCTTGTTTACACTCTGATCAAGGCTCATCATCTTTAATTTTGTGCATCCATCGACAAAAGCAGCCACATTTTTTCCAAATTTTTTTTCGATATTTACAGTAGTCAAAAAACTTACATCTTCGACAATATCATGCAAAATTGTTGCAGCAATAAGTTCTGGATCTTTAAGTTCAAGTGTGCTGGCAATTATCTCTGCAACAGCAATCGGATGGTTGATGTATGGCTCTCCTGATTTGCGTTTCTGACCTGCATGGTGCTCAAAGGCAAATTCAAGTGCATCAAGCACAATATTCCGGCTGCCATCATCAGGAAGGTGGCAGCATAGTTCAATGACACTCCTGTATTGCTCCAGAGGGATACTCTGACCAATCACGTCAATAAATTTCGGTGGATTACTCTGAAAAAGCTGCTCACTCAATATTGGTTGGATGTTTTTTATAGTTTTCAAAACTTTTTCCTTAAATTTTGAGTTTTTATAATCATAGGAATCCCTGCCACCATATATATAACCTGATCAGCGGTCTGTGCAATTTTCTGATTTACCATTCCTGCCATATCTCGAAACCTTCTTGCAAGAGAATTTTCAGGAACAACGCCCATACCAACCTCATTTGAGACTAAAAAAATCGGCAATGACGAATGCTCAAGTGCATCTTGCAGCTCCTGGGTCATCTTAAACACTCCATCATCATCAAAGTTATCAAACATCAGGTTAGATACCCATAAAGTGAGGCAGTCAACAAGGATAACATCTGCTTCTGTTTTTGACTTATCACACATATCCACTTTATTATTTGTAGATATCATTTGATCGGCAAAGGGTAATGTCTGTTCTGTAGAGAGTTCTCTAATTTTTGCAGGAATCTCAATTGGCACCTCAGCAGTAATCCAATCGTCTCCCCTCTCCTTTTGATGTTTAACCACACGAGCATCCATCTCCTGATCCGTAGGGACTGATGTTGCCATGAAAATTTTTCTTCTGCATGACAGATTCTTGTCATTGCATTCTGTCTGCTTTTGGTTTTCTGCAATCCGGTTGGCAAGATAGAGGGCATGGCTGCTCTTTCCACTTCTGCAGCCGCCAATTACGAGTGTGATTTTATTGTGCATAATCTTAATTTTTTCTCTAATTTGCTTTTATTTCTGTTTATTACGTAGCTTGGATTTCATCCCCGCCGTTTGATTGACCAAACATCGCTGAATCAATATCAACGTATTTGAGAAAATGCTCTTTTAACAATTGATAATCCCTGTTTTTACGTGTAACTCTATCTAATTTTGAGTCATCAGAACCATCTGACAAATCTGAATGGACAACCGTTTTTATGCCAATATGCTCAAGCCACTTGTTTCTGATTCCCCAACAGTCAAAAAGCCCGTGCATGTACGTCCCGCAGACATTGCCTGAGCTTGAAACAACACCATCATGTTCATACTCGTGGTCAGAGTACTGTTTATGGTTTCTTTCGTGGACTTTAAACATCGGTTTGACGAGATCATTAGCAGAAGGGGATATAATTGTCTGACCCATGTGAATCTCATACCCCTCCCCATGAACATCATCCCATGAAAAACGGCTTAAAGTTGTGGTTTTTGGTGACTTTAGAACTGTCTGGACAGGCAAAAGATTCAACCCTTCTGTTCTTCCAGGATACCCTTCTAACCCTTCAGGATCATCGACATATTGACCCAATATCTGATAACCGCCACAGATACCAAGAATATGACCACTATATTTGGCATACTCCCTGATTTTTCTCTCCCAGCCAACCTCTTTTAGCCAGGCAAGGTCTGATCTGGTGTTTTTGGAACCTGGAATAATAACAGCCTTAAATTTTGCAAGATCAATAGGCGTATCAACAAATACAACCTTCACCTGCTCCATATCTAAGTTTGTAGCTGGCTCTGACAGAGCATGAAAATCTGTAAAATTTGAAATGTGCTTTAATTTTATTATTGCAACTATTGGCTTTATTTTTTTATCTTCTGATGATCCAGAAGAATCGTTAGAATCAGACTGGTTAGAAACATTG
>CAXNND010000281.1:0-3789 GCA_964203105.1 Desulfamplus sp. | reverse complement strand
TCAGATTCAAGTAAAAATATTTATATAAGAGTTATTGACAGCCATGGAGATCTTGCGGCAATTGTTCAATATGACAGAGATCTTGATAAATATGATTATTGTTGTGTTTTTATGAATTAGTTGGTAATTTGACCCCCATTATTTTGCCTTATATAAAAACCAATCGGCAATTTTATCTTTTATTTTTAGCAGTTGTTGTTATTTTCTTTGTGTGGATGTTCTGTACCTGTCCTATTTGACCAGTTGTCTGAATGGAATATTGGATAACTTCAATATCAAAAAAAACGGAATTCACAGAATATCAAATATTTATCTATTCCAAATCAAGGAGTATGAACGTGGTTTTATTATCTGAAAACAAACTTGAAATGATTGAAAAGTTCCGGCAGCATGACTCGGACACAGGTTCACCTGAAGTTCAGATTGCCATTTTGACCCATCGTATTAACTATCTGACAGAGCATGTAAAAGTGCATCAGAAGGATCACCACTCAAGAAGAGGACTGCTGGTTCTTGTTGGAAGACGTAGAAGTCTTCTTGATTATCTTAAAAAGAAAGATGTAAATAGGTATCGTACATTGATTGACAGATTAGGGTTGAGAAAATAGATTTTTTTCTATTTAGCTAAAGAGTCAGCGGGTATAATGAGTGACGTATTTGTCTATATTATACTCTGCTGACTCTTTTAGTTTGTGTTTATTTTACATATCATTTTATTCAGCTTTTTATTTATAAGCCGGTTAGTGTCAATTTACTGGCTTAATTTTTATTACAAGCGGTAACTCTCCGGTAACCACAGAGATTGTGGAATAAATTCGTATATGCAGTATCAAAAAAATAGCATTTTAATATCTTGTCGAGTGAAAATATCTCCCTTATGATATTTTAGGATGTTAGCCACTCCAAGACCTTGTTTGATACTGGATATGCGTGTTTATTCCCTTTAGGAGTTATCTTGAAAGCCGCTTTTTTATCATGGAGAAATTATGGAACATACAGTTAAAACAATGATGAATGGCAAGGAGTTCAGTATCACTTCCGGTAAGATAGCCAAACAGGCTTCTGGTGCAGTGGTTGTCAGGTATGGCGAAACAATGGTTCTTGTTACTGTCGTGGCTGCCAAGGAGCAGAGAGAAGAGGCTGGCGATTTTCTTCCCCTCTCTGTGGAGTATCAGGAGAAGATATATGCTGCCGGACGAATCCCTGGCAACTACTTCAGACGTGAGATCGGCAGACCAAGTGAGAAGGAGACTCTGACCTGTCGTATCATAGACAGACCTGTCAGACCTCTTTTTGAAAAGGGATATAATTTTGAGACCCAGATTATTGCAACGGTACTCTCTATGGATAAAGAGAACGAAGCAGATGTAATGGCAATGGTTGGAGCATCTGCTGCTTTAGAGATTTCAGATATTCCGTTTGCAGGACCCATTGCAGGTCTTAGGGTTGGAAGAGTTGACGGTCAGTTTGTAGCCAACCCGACAATTGATCAGATGGCAAAGAGTGACATTGAGCTTGTCGTTGCTGGTTCAAAAACAGGTGTAATCATGGTGGAAGGCGGGGCAAATATTGTCTCTGAATCCGAGATGCTTGATGCTATTTTTTTCGGACATGATGCAATGCAGCCTTTGATTGCAATTCAGCATGAACTTAAAAATGTATTGGGAAAGGAAAAACGGAAGCTGACTCCACCTGAAATCAATTATGAACTGGTTGAAAAGATAAAGGGGCTTGCATCAGAGAAGATTTATCAGGCAATTCAGACCAAAGGTAAAATGGATCGGTATCGTGCAATAGACAAAGTGCGAGATGAGCTGATATCAATGATCGCTTCAGAGGAGTTGGTATCAAAGGATTTCGTCAAAACTGTTAAAGCTCTTTTTGGAGACCTTGTCAAACAGATAAGCCGTCATATAGTCCTTAAAGAGAATCGAAGAATTGATGGTAGGGCATTTGACGAAATACGTCAAATTACCTGTGAGGTTGGCAACCTTCCAAGACCCCACGGAAGTGCTCTGTTTACAAGGGGAGAGACGCAGGTTTTAGGTGTTTTGACTTTAGGTTCAGGCAGAGATGAGCAGCGTGTGGAGACCTTGAGCGGTGACGAATCTCGTCCTTTTATGCTTCACTATAATTTCCCACCGTTTTCTGTTGGTGAGTGCAAACGTCCGGGTGGTCCCAGCAGAAGAGATATAGGTCATGGCAACCTTGCAACTCGTGCTCTTGAGCGGATTGTTCCTGATAAAGCAGATTTTGAATATACAATACGTGTGGTTGGTGAGGTTATGGAGTCAAACGGAAGCTCATCTATGGGAACCGTCTGCGCCGGTACACTTGCAATGATGGATGGAGGAGTTCCGATAAAAGCACCTGTATCAGGTATTGCAATGGGGCTTGTTGCAGATGATGACACTACCGTAATTTTAAGTGATATTCTCGGTGATGAGGATCACTTTGGAGATATGGATTTCAAAGTGGCAGGAACTGCTACTGGCATTACCGCCCTTCAGATGGATATCAAAATCAGAGAGCTATCACGCGATATCATGGTAAAGGCACTGACGCAGGCTCGCGAGGGTAGAATTCATATCTTAAGTAAAATGCTTGAGACTCTCAACAAAACACGTAGTGAGATGTCGCCACATGCACCAAAGATTTACACCCTTAAAATAAATCCTGATAAGATAAGAGACTTGATAGGACCAGGCGGTAAAATGATCCGTGCAATACAGGCAGACACCAGCACTACAATTGAGGTTGATGATACTGGTCTTGTGAAAATTGCCGCGGAAAATGAAAAAGATGGAGAGGCTGCCCTCAAGATTGTCAATGATATCTGTCTTGATCCAGAAGTGGGTGGAATTTACGAAGGTGAAGTGGTGAAAACCACAGATTTCGGGGCATTTGTGAGAATAAAAACCGGAACTGACGGTCTTGTGCATATCTCCGAGCTTTCTGCGCATCGAGTAAAGAAAGTCACAGATGTGGTTCAAGAGGGGGATAAACTCAGAGTAAAGGTGCTTGAGATTACGCGGGATGGTAAAATTCGTCTTAGTCACAAAGCTGTTCTGGAGTCATAATATAAGACATCGTTCATGACTGTTAAACTGTGTATCTTTTCTTGAGTTATATATGGAAAAAAAGATGTATCAGGTGGTGTTATGGTTAAAGCATACGTTGATGAGCAGAATCATACTGTTTTTATATGTCCTCACTGTGGATTTGAAAAACGATTTGATGCCTCACCATTTAAAAACAGAAAGAAAGTCATTACTGCTAAGTGCAAATGTGGAAATATAAATGAGATAGAAATTGAATTTAGAAAACAGTTCAGAAAAAACGTGGAGCTTTTTGGTAACTGTACTATCAAAAAAACTCAGAAGCTCTGCGAAATTATTGTCAAAGATCTCTCATTTAAGGGAATTGGGATAGAGTTACTACATATTTATAAAAAACAGATGGCTGATATTGATGTGGGAGATATCATTGAAGTGGAGTTTAAACTTGGTGGAACAAAAGGGGAGCTTATTACAAAAAGATGTATTGTCCGCCTCAAGCTACCAAACCATATTGGTGCTGAGTTTCAAGATGAGAACTTTTCCAAGCAACTGGGATTTTACTTGATGTCTTGATGATACCAGGTTGGCAGTGAAATAGTGTTGTTTAGGGGATGCAATGATTAAAGGCTATATTGATAACAACAACAATACATTATTTCTATGCCCCAATTGCGGCTTTCAGAAGATATTTAACGCATTGCCATTCAAGGATAAAAAAAAAATAACTATA
>CAXNND010000280.1:0-3801 GCA_964203105.1 Desulfamplus sp. | reverse complement strand
AGCTTAGCAACCCATCGACGAACCACAATTCATGCAGCGGAAGCAATCTCCGTTTTGAATTGTTGCGTGTCCGCATGTGTCGCATGGTATATTGCCACCATCTTTAAATCATCAACAGCAGTTGTGGGGGGAATATGTGACATCCTTGTGTTTGTTGAATGAAACGCAAGAGGGATAAAGGCGGAAAAGCCACCTTTTCTATCAGGCAGATCATCAGAGAGACCGGTTTTATTAAAAATATAAGTTTTATCCTGAAGCTCTCTGAGTGCAACAAGATGATCTACCCTCTCCTCAATGGTTTCAATATGACCATACAGCATCGTGGCATTGGATGGAATCCCCGCACAATGGACAGCTTCCATTATTTCAAGCCACCTCTCTTTCCCCATTTTTTTGGGAAAGAGCTGCTTTCTGACACGTTCGCTCATCACCTCTGCACCGCCTCCTGGCATCATATCAAGTCCTGCATCTTTTAAGGCAGCTATTGTCTCATCAATCGACACTCCTGACAGCTTAGAAAGGTAGTCAATCTCAACACAGGTAAAAGCCTTTATCTTTGCGTTGGGTCTTATTCTTTTAACTGTTTTGAGCAAATCGGTAAAATATGAAAATGGAAGGTCAGGATTCAAGCCCCCCACAATATGAAGCTCATTTATCGGCTCATCAATTCTCTCCATCAACCTCTTTTTGATCTCTTCTATATCCCATGAATATGATGAAGCATCACCCTTATCAACAGCATAGGCACAAAAAAGACAGCGATTTTTACAGATATTTGTGTAGTTTATATGTTGATTGTATATATAGAATGCCTTTTTACCATGCAGTGTCTGTCTAACCATATCTGCAAGCATACCAACACCGTTAAGATCAAATGTTTCAAAAAGAAGAAGCCCGTCCTCTTTTGAAAGACGGGTCTTTTGCTCAACTTTGTCATATATTTTTTCGAGCCGTTTATCGGCAAATGTCCATTTCACTCACTTATCCTTTAATTTTGCATTATTGTCGCTTTAGCATTGGGTAGCTTGCGGCAAATAAGAGATGGTTTAAATTCTAACTTGTTCTTTTAACACGCCTGACAAGACGTTTCTTTTTTGGTGTTTCAGCTCCGGATGTCTGCTGGTCTGGTTGCTGATATCCAGCCGGTGTCTGCTGAGAAGGATATCCTGGTGATGCTGTCGGATATTGAGGATAGCCAGATTGTTGTTGAGATGGTGGGGGATACCAAGGCTGCTGAGAGGGTGGAGGATAGCCCGACTGTTGTGAAGGTGGATGACCGTGTGGGTAATTAACAGCAGGTTGTTGAGGATAGGTTGTTGGCTGTTGTGGATAATCAGCGGGCTGTGGCTGAAAATTTACAGATTGTGGAGGGGTAATGGCAGTTGCAGGGTCAAAGATGTGATTTTGTGAAAAGTTGCATGAGGCTCTTGGACATTTAAGCCCTTTACTACCTGCAGGAGTCTGAAAATCAACAAGAAACGGATTTTTACACAAAGGACATGAAAAGTGGTAGGGTTGGGACCAGCTTACAAAACGGCAACTCTTTTCAGAACATATAAAATAGTCTTTCCCAGTTTCAGTTTTCTCCTGCTTGATTGTTCCATTATGACAAAGAGGGCAGGGTATCGTAAGCTCTGCCTCAAATGCTGCGATTCTTGCCTCGATATCGTCGATGACTCCACCAGATATTGTCTCAATACCATCAGATATATTGTTTGCAGCTACTTCGGTCTCTACTTTTGATACAATTTGGGCAGCAGCTTTTAACTCCTCTTCTCTTATAGCGGCAGCGGCTTTTAACTGCTCCTCTTTCAGCCTCAGCTCTGCTTCACGGACAGCCATCTCTGCCTCTTTTGCCCTCAGTTCTGCCTGCTGTTGCTCAATTTTCAATGCAGCCATTTCAGCGTCTTGGAGTGCCTGCTCTTTTGCAGCAAGCTCTGCTGCTTTTCTTTCAATCTCCTTTGCAGCGGCTTCTGCCTCTTTGAGTTTTCTTTCCCTCTCCTCCTCAATCTGTAGAGCTTTTAACAGAGACTCCTGATATATTCTTTCAGCTTCTGCCTCCCTTGCCCTTTTTTCAGCCTCGATCTCCTCATCCGAGGGACCCTTATCAAAGACAGAGGTAATTTTCACCTTATCTAAACGACTTCCCCCATCAAAATGAAATGATGGTTTTCCACCAGCCCTGTTTAATGCAAGTTTTTCTTTAAATTTCTGTTGTGCAAGACGTTTAATATTTGCCTCTTTAAGTTCTTGCTTGAGATCTCGCATCTGGCGACTTCTGTAACTGTCAAGAGCAAGTTCCCGAGCTTTTTTTTCAGCTTTCTCTCTTGTAACTGCAACGCCACTGTTTTTTAATGTCCTGTAAAAAGCCTCCATCGCATATTCAAGTGTTTTTCGCTCAGATAACACCTCATCAATCATCTGCATCACAAAAGCGATAAGTTGAATTCCCTGCATAACCGGAAATATTTTGTCGAGAAACCCTACTATAGTATAAGCTGATGGTTCAGCCTTAATCTTGCCTTTATGGTCCTGAGTAAGATAACCTTGCTCTACAACTGACCTGACAGAATTTAGCATATCATCATCTTTATAAAGACCGATATCAACCAGCTCATCCACTAACGAGTCAAACGTGAACCTTTGAGGAGGCATGGTCACTTCAGTTTTTATATCCCTCTCTCGCTCCACAGCAATAATAATTGCGGATATGGTAGAGAGATCGTAGGTAAGCATCGCAATATCAGAATCAATTTCTATAAGCGAAGTGATCTCTCTTACAAGAATTTCATCAAATTGAGATCTTACAAAGGCTGGTTCCATCTCTTTATCGACAAGTATAATTTTATCCATATTCAGGTATCCTGATTAATATCATTTATCATTTCTGCGATATCTGACTTGACGCCATCTTTGACCAGTTATTCTTTTTTCCTGCTCTATTTTGTCCATCTGCATTGCAGTTGTCGCTATTAGCATGTTCATCATTATATCACAATAAATCTTGTTCCAGCAAATCCTGACCATCTGGAGTCTTCATATCTATGCAGTCTCCTTGGCGGTTGAATATGAGAGAAAGAGCAACTTTTATATCAAAATCAAGCCGGTATGCAATCTGATTATCATAAACAACAATTTCTCCATGCTTACAAACTACCTCATCCTGAAGCTGGAGTTTATGTTTTTCAAGGATCATCTCCTCTATTGCACTCCAGTCAAGCTCTGAGTTTATAAAATCTATTAACTCTTTTTCACCGGATTGAATGGTATCTGGATTTGTGATTTTCATATATGCCTTTAGGCTGTGCCTATTGCCATTTGGCTATGTTATTGTAATAATGTTCAAACATGCTTATGACGTTAACACCATTTTTTTTTTTTTTCAATCATACAGATAAAAAAAACTATATACTAATGTCATTTCATTTAAAGAAATAACGGTAAAAACAGATCAAAAAATCAAGGAGAGTGTTGCGGTGACAGCCCTGTCTATTACTGAAAAGGGAATTGATCAAGCAATTTTGAGTCTGAAATATAAAGACAATTCTGTAAAAAAAAAGGTTATCCTTGCAATACGGCAATATTACACATCTGAACCTGAAATATCCCGATTAAGCTCTATTGATACAGACGAGTTGATAAAAACTATTTGGGATACAGGTGATGACATATCAAAGATCAAATCCAAACGGAGAAATTTTTACAGCATAAGATCATCAATCAGCAGTGATCTTGCAGCACTCTCGCCTGAAACTGAAAATCCTGAAAAAATCACGATAACATCAGACAATGTTTTTGATA
>CAXNND010000279.1:0-3802 GCA_964203105.1 Desulfamplus sp. | reverse complement strand
AAATATCTCAAAGCCAAACGAAAAGAGGGGTTTATATCTCTTATTACGTTGTTATCAGTTGCGGGCGTAACTGTTGGTGTTATGGCTTTGGTGATTGTAATTGCAGTTATGAGCGGTGCTGAAATCGAGTTCAGAAAACGGATTCTTGGTGTTGAGCCACATATTCTCATTATGGAGTATGCCGGAAAATTCCATGACTACAGGTCTGTTGTAGAGAAACTCAGAGACAGCACCAACACTCAAGGAATTAACTCCGGTAGTATAACAAGGAACAGTTCAGATATAGATAGCAGCAATATTAATAAAGACATAAGTGCCATATCTCCATTGGTGTTTGGGCAGACCATGATACGCTCTGCATCAGGTTTGTCAGGAGCGGTTGTAAGGGGTATCGAACCCGCTTCTGGTGTATCGATTATCAAAGGTTTTACAGCAGAAGAGCTTGAAAAAAAACTTGGTAATACTAATGCTTCAGATGAATCTTTAGAGAGAGCTTTTCCAGGAATTATAATGGGGCAGCAACTTGCAAAACATATCGGAGTGACAACAGGAGACAAGGTTGTGCTGATGGCTCCTGGCGGTATGATATCCCCAGTTGGACATATGCCCTCAATGACCCGTTTTATTGTTACCGGCGTGTTTGATTCCGGTATGTATGAATATGACAGCTCCCTTGCATATATCAACCTTAAAGATGCACAGAGGCTTATGGGTATGAGAGATCGTATCTCTGCACTTGGTGTGTGGGTCAATGAGCTTTTTCAGTCTGCCAGGATTAAGGATAATATTGTCAAGGTTCTTGGTCCCAATTTTTATGGACGAGACTGGATGGAGATAAACCAGAGCCTGTTTGCTGCACTGAAACTTGAAAAGACAGCCATGTTTGTCATTTTGACCCTGATTATACTTGTTGCAGCTTTTAACATTGCAAGTGCCCTGATTATGATGGTGATGGAGAAGACAAGGGATATAGCGGTGTTCAAGGCTATGGGGGCAACCGATACGCTCATCAGAAAGATATTTGTAGTTCAGGGTATGATTGTGGGGCTTACAGGAACCATGCTTGGAACTTCTGCCGGCGTTATAGTGTGTCTTCTTCTTAAAAAATATAAGTTCATTGAACTGCCTGCGGCATATCCATTTTCGACTCTTCCAGTTCAACTTGAGTACCTTGACGTGGCTTTAATAGCTGTTGCATCAATTGTGATCTGTTTTCTATCAACCCTCTATCCCTCCTACAAAGCATCAAAAATGGATCCTGTCGAGGCCCTTCGTTATGGATAATTATAATTCTCCTTTGCTCTTCCTAAAATCCATTTCAAAAATATTTAAAAGCGGCCCTAAAGATAGTGCAGAAGATATAGAGATTCTACAAGATGTTGATTTTGACATCTATAAAGGTGAGACCATTGCTGTTGTTGGTGCTTCTGGAACAGGCAAATCAACACTTCTCCATATTGTTGGAACTCTTGATCGCCCAAATCAGGGTTCTCTTTTGTTTGAAAACAGGAATCTCTTTGATTTAGGTCAAGAAGAGCTTGCACGTTTTAGAAACCAAAAAATTGGATTTGTTTTTCAATTTCACCATCTGCTTCAAGGATTTTCTGCTATTGAAAATGTTATGATTCCTGGGTTGATTAGCAATTCGTCGAAAAAAAAAATTATGATGGATGCTGAGGAAATTTTGGAAAAGGTGGGGCTACGTCACCGTCTTCATCACCGTGCAGAAGACCTTTCAGGAGGAGAACAGCAAAGAGTTGCACTTGCAAGGGCGTTGGTAATGAAACCAGATATTTTGCTTGCTGACGAGCCAACTGGTAATCTTGATAAACTAAATAGCTTTCAGGTTCATAACCTTTTGGTTGAGCTTAACAAAGAGCTTGGAATGACTTTGATGGTTGTAACACATAACAGTGAACTTGCTGGATTGATGAACAAAAGAGTGACGATTCAAGATTGTAAGATAGTTGATGTGAATTAATAAAAATGATTTGAAATTGGACTGATAATTTATGAACATAAATATTATGAAATATAATACTCTAATCCTTATAATGCTTTTTATTGTAATTTCTATGACTTCTATTTTTATAATCCCCCCTAAAGCTGTGGCTGAAGAAAATATAAAAGTCGGAATTTTACCTTTTGAGATCAATGCCCCGTCAAACATGGATTATCTCAAGCAGAATCTCCCGTCAATGATTGCTGAAAACCTTAAAACACAGGGGGCTGCAACTCTTCAAGTGAAGCAGGCTGATAAGGGTGTGCCGATTAATATTAATATGCTGGATTACACGGCAGTCCAGAAAATTGGACTGGAACAGCAAGTTGACTATCTTGTCTGGGGCTCTCTTTTTATCGCCGGTGGTCAGATAAGTATTGATGCTAAAGTGTTTAATGTTGTCAAATCAACGCAACCTGTCTCCTTTTCTGCCAGAGCCGGTGCAATTGAGAACCTTTTTGCTGCAGTCAATACAATCAGCAAGCAGATGGGCAGTGAGATATTTAACAGGTTGCTTGTTTTGGATGTGATTGTACAGGGTAACAAAAGAATTGAGTCTGATGCTGTTTTAAAGGTAGTTGCTGTCAAAAAAGGTGATATTTTCAATGTGGATGACCTTTCCAGGGAACTTAAGAAGGTCTTTGCAATGGGATATTTTGAAGATGTCCGAGTTGAGGGTAAAGAGGTTGATAATGGCATTACTGTAATCTTCACTGTAATGGAAAAACCCAGCGTCAGGAAGATAAAGTTTGAGGGCAACTATATATATGAGGATAGTGAGATACAGGAGGTTGTGCGTACAGGAACCGGCTCTATTCTTAATGCATTCAAAATCAACGAGGATATTGAACGAATCAAGGTACTCTATACTGACAAGAATTACCACAACTGTGAGATAGTTTATACTGCCCATATGCTTGAAAATAACCAGGCTGACATCACTTTTGATATAAAGGAGGGGCAAAAACTCAAGATTGAAAATATCAAGTTTGATGGGAACGGTTTTTTCAAGGACAAGGCGTTGAAAAAGGTAATGAAAACAGATGAAAGGGGGTTTTTCTCATGGATAACATCATCTGGTGAACTTAAACGCAATGAACTTGAACAGGATGTTTACAGACTGGAATCCTTATATAAGGACAACGGCTTTATTGATGCAAAAATATCTGATCCTGAAGTGGAATTTGGAAAGGAGAGTATTTCTGTCAAATTCAGGATTCAGGAGGGTGAGCAGTTTAAGATTGGCAAGATTGGATTTGCAGGTGATCTGATTGTCCCTGAAGCGGACATCAATAAAAAACTCACTATCAAAACCGGTGATCTTTACAGCCGTGAAAAATTAAGAACCAATGTTTTTGCAATAACCGATATCTATTCAGACAAGGGGTTTGCCAACGCAGATATTGCATCTGGTATAGCCAAAAGTGACGGAACAAAGGTTGTGGATATTAACTTTAATATTCAAAAAGGTTCCCCTGTATATCTTGAAAGGATTCTGATAAGCGGCAACACAAAAACACGAGATAAAGTTATAAGAAGGCAGCTTGAGGTCTATGAGCAAGATCTCTACTCAATGACCAAAATCCAAAAAAGTGTGAGAAACCTTAGACGTATTGATTATTTCGAGAATGTTGATATCAAGCCATCAAGGGGCAGCAGTGATGACAGGCTGAATCTTGATATTCAGATAGCAGAAAAGGCAACGGGAGCTTTCAGCTTTGGCGGTGGTTACAGTAGTGAAGATCAGCTTTTTGGCATGATCTCTGTTTCAGAGAGAAATCTTTTTGGCCGTGGACAGAT